>CAYQTF010000029.1:3160-23222 GCA_964420345.1 uncultured Flavobacteriaceae bacterium | reverse complement strand
TAAAGTTTTTACAAAAATACATACTCTCTTGCTCTTCAGTAATTTAATTCTTGTTATTTTTTGACATCGTAATCAAATATTAGAAATAAGGTTGACGCCAATGCGACACTTCGGGAGTAGTAGAACCTTATATTTAAATAGATTATTCTGATTTTAAAACTGGTTTTTTTTCTAAATCATAAATCAAGTCTGAAGTTTGAACCTCAAACCATTGTTTAAACATTTTGTAATTACGTTTTTGTGGCCATTCTTTTTTATCTGTATGCCAGTTTTCTAATTCTAACATAAAAAATTTATCAAACTTCTTTTTAAGCCACTTTTCTAAATCATCAATTTCGCTATTTACCAAATATAAATCTACTTCTATATCTGTCTGGTCAATTGTATTATTTGGATATAGATTATTGTGCCAATCAATAAACGGTTGTAAGGGTTTTATTATAATGGCATTACGATTAATATAGTTTTCTTCAAAATCATCTGGTGTAATTTCATTATCTAAAGTAGTTATCATATTAGATAAATGAGCATCTTCTGACTGTGTAGTTATTGATAAAACAGGTTCGTTGTTGGTTTCTTTTAGTTCATAATCTACAATAAAATTGGTGTGATTTTTAAAGTTAGCAACCTTATAATCAATCATTTTTAATAATAATTTTGAATTTATATCATTTTCTTGATCTTGAATAAACTGGGTTGTATTCTTAAATTCATCTTGTGGTATAATAGCTTTCATATTTCCAAAATTCCACGCATTTATTGCAAATTCAAATATATCTTCAATATATTCTACATCTTTGAATTCATTAGCAAAGGGTTTTAAAAATTGTTCTAACAATACAGAATATTTCACTCCTTTGTTTTGGATAACTTTATTGTTATCAAATAAATTAATTATTTTATTTTTCATGTAAAATTATTTTTTAAAAGTATTAAATTTTAAATTATATTTTTTAACGGTATCTGAAACTCGTTCGAATACTATTGTTTTTAATCTAAATTAGTTTTAAAATGTCTTACCTTATTTACAACCTATTAGAATTTAAGACAAAAATAAGTAAATTTTAAAATAAACTTTTAAAAAAAATAAACTTTTCATATGAAATCCATTTTAATCCAATTTTGAATTACCATAAATACAAAATATTCCTTAAATTTGTATTTCAATAAAAACAAATAACATGCAACATATCATAGATCGGTTTTTTAGATATATAAAAATTGACACACAATCAGATCCTAATAACGAAGAAGCATTTCCGAGTACCGAAAAACAATGGGATTTAGCCAACCTTTTAGTAGAAGAATTAAAAGAAATTGGTATGCAAGATGTAACTATAGATAACCATTGTTATATTATGGCGACGTTGCCAAGTAATGTTTCGCATAAAGTACCAACTATTGGTTTTATTTCGCATATTGATACAAGTCCAGATTTTACTGGCACAAATGTAAAACCACAATTATACAAAAATTATGATGGAAAAGATATTGTATTAAACGAAAAAGAAAATATCGTTTTATCGCCAGATTATTTTGAAGATTTGTTGTTATATAAAGGACAAACCATAATTACTACAGACGGAACAACACTTTTAGGAGCAGATGATAAAGCAGGTATAACCGAAATCATTACGGCAATGGAATACCTTATTCAACATCCGGAAATTAAACACGGTAAAATACGTGTTGGTTTTACACCAGACGAAGAAGTTGGTAAAGGCGCACATAAATTTGATGTTAAAAAATTTGGCGCACAATGGGCATACACAATGGATGGCAGTCAAGTAGGTGAATTAGAATACGAAAACTTTAATGCCGCTGGAGCAAAAGTTACCATAACTGGTAGAATAGTACATCCTGGTTATGCAAAAGGTAAAATGGTAAACTCCATGTTGATTACAGCGGATTTCATCAACGCTTTACCTAAAAATGAAACGCCACAAACTACCGAAGGTTATGAAGGTTTTTTTCATTTATATGGTAATACTGGTAATGTAGAAAAATCGGAATTAGGTTTTATTATAAGAGATCACGACAGACAAAAATTTGAAGCAAGAAAAGAACAATTTTTAGCAGTTGCTAAAAAAATAAATAAAGATTTAGGTCAAGAAGCAATTAAAGTAGAAATAAAAGATCAATACTTTAATATGCGTGAAAAAATAGAACCAGTAATGCATATTGTAGATATTGCCGAAGAAGCGATGAAACAATTAGGCATTAAACCATTAATCAAAGCAATTAGAGGCGGAACAGATGGTTCGCAATTATCTTATATGGGTTTGCCTTGTCCTAATATTTTTGCTGGCGGACATAATTTTCATGGTCGTTTTGAATATGTTCCAGCCGAATCGTTAGTAAAAGCAACAAATGTGATTGTTAAAATTGCAGAATTGACTGCGAAGAAATATAGATAGAAATAATTCTGTAAAGACGTTTTGCAAAACGTCTTTACAGAATCTCACACCGTGACTTTAAGTCACGGTGTGAGTAAAAAAAAGTGATACGATGAACTCAAAATCATCGTATGTAAAGACGTTTTGCAAAACGTCTTTACCATTTCTACCAACTATAATTCTTACTTGTAAAGACGTTTTGCAAAACGTCTTTACAATTTCTACCAACTATAATTCTTACTTCTAGCTTGTTTTTTAATTGCTTTTATCATAACGCTTTCCAATTCATCTTTAGTGTTTTCATTTTTATGACTCGCAATATATTTTCTTCTTTTAGTATCGTTTTCCGAAATTAATTTTTGAATTTCTAAACGTTCTTTACTTAATTTAGCAACGTATTTTTTTAATTCTTTAGCAGATTTGTTTTGTAAATCTTTAGATAAGGTAGATTTGTCGATTTTAGTATAATCTACAGTTTCTTCTTGCTCGGCATCTACCAAATCCCATTTTGCATTGTTGTATATTTTTTTGGACTTACTAATTGCTCTAGTAACCGATACTTCTTTATTCATTTTTAGCGCATTATTATCTTGCATAGATTGATTTGCAGAATAACTTTTTCCTTTGCTACCATAATAAATATAGGTTTTATTTAATCGCTGGTTTAATTGAATTATAATATCATCATAAGGTGTTATTATTTGTACAATGCGTTTATTTTGGTTGATATTCATATATTCGCCTTTACCTAAAATAGCACCTTTTTTCCATTGTCCTTTAATTCCATTTTCATAATCACCACAAAAAATAGTATTTACGGTTACGTCTTTTTCTTTAGCATTTGCAATAGCATCTTCAAAATCTATATTTCCTTGTGTGAACGGTTCGTTTCCAGCAATAAAAATAATGTTTAAATCGTTTTTGTTTTTTCCCCATTTCAAATCTTTTAAAGATTGGTGAATTACTGTGCCACAATATTCACTTCCACCATTAGTGGTTAAAGAAAATAATTTTTCTGATATTTCGTCTAAATCCGAACTAAAATTAATAACCTGTCTAACAAAACCGTCACTTTTTTCTAATCCGTCATTGCCATATTCGTATAAAGCAATTTCTAAATTTGGTGTTTCGTGTTCGCATTTTGCGTAAGAAAGTTCGTTAATAATCTTCCAAAGTTGTGCTTTTGCTTGATCTATTAAACCGTCCATAGAATTACTGGTATCTAACAATAAAGCAACTTTAATAGTTGTTTTGTTAGGACTTGCGTTTAATGCTAGCTTATCTTTTTGTATTTCTTTTTTAGTCTTAGCAGTACAAGATAATGTAGCGATACTTAAAATAATTAATGTGATTAATTTTAGTGATTTCATGTTTTTTATTTTTAAATTCACTTCAAAAGTAAAAGGAACAAAAGCTTTAAAAAAGCATAAATGAGCAAACGCACTTTTTCATTTAGGGAAATGGTGTTTTGAATGCGTAAACGAGATTTTTAAGATTAAAAGAAGTAATAAATCACGTGCTTATAAGATAATCCGTTTTAAAAAACCTTTTTTAAGTTGTAGTTTTGTTTAAAATTAAAAGCAATTGAAATTTAATAAAGCACTTATAATTATTCTATTACTTGGTTTGAATACAACATTATTCGGACAAGAAGAAAATATTTCACGACCAAAACAAAATTCATATTCCGATTTTGTAGCCGATGAATACGGGAAACGTTTGCAAGGCATTACCGTTAGAGTAAGAGGAAATTCAAGTTCGGATATTACCGATTTTAATGGTGAGTTTACGGTTAACGCTCAGAAAGGAGATTTAATAATTTTAAGTAAAAATGGCGAGCGAATAAATTCTTATATTTATGATGGCAGTTTGCAATATGAAATTGAAGATAAATCTGAAGAAAGTGAATTTTCGATTAAATCTATTAGTGAAAAAAGCAGCATTAATTTATATGAGATTGCTATAGATTCTGCTATATATTATGTGAATAGAAATCAAGATAAAAGTATTCAGTTTGTTGAAACGGCACTTAAAAGCACAAAAAATAAAAAAGAAATTGCCAAAGCATATGAGGTTCTAGCCGATAATTATATAAAACTAAAACAATACGATTTAGCCAAAAGTAATTATAAAGCAGCAAGTATTTCGCTTAAAAAATCAATTCCGTTACAGTTAAAATTAGCAAAAGCATATTATTTAACCAATGATTTTACCGAAAGCATTTTACTATATAATAAAGTGTTGAAAAACAGAAAAACGTCATTTTATCAACAAATTATTGCTAATGAAGGTTTAGGTAAATTATATAAGAAATTAAAAAAATATAATTTAGCAATCGTTAATTATAAAAAAGGTCTTTTAATAGCAAAAGAACATTTAATAACACCAAAAATAACTAGTATAAATAGCGAATTGGCAGATGTTTACAGTTTACAAGGTAATATAGAACAATCTACTATTTTGTATAATAAATCTATTAATTCTGCTAAAAAAGAAAATAGAAGTAGAGCAATTGTACAAAGTAAAAAAGTGGCCGATTTTTATGGAAAAAATAATAATTTATCAGAAGAAATAAAACTAAGAAAAAATAATTTAAAAGATTTTGAAGACGCAAAAGTTGAAGCAGTTATTGTAGAAAATGACAAAGTAACCAAGCAAAAAATTAAATACGATATAGGAAATGCTTTAGCAAAGCAAAAAAATTATGATGAGGCAATTACGTATTTCGAAGAAAGTGCCATAGATGCAAGTGCCTTAGAAGATGTAGAAACCGAAAAAAAAGCAATTGAAGGTTTAACCAATGTTTATATTGCTATTGGCGATGATAGCAATGCTTTATTGAATTATAAAAAATTACATGCAATTACCGATGTAATTTACAAACAAAAAGAAGCAAAAATTAAAGAAGTTAGTAAAATAACGAACGAGTTATTAAACAAACAAACACGTATTAATAGTTTAGAATTAGAGCGTGAATTAAACGATAATAAATTAAAATTAGTTACGTCAAAACAAGATTTGGTTTCGGAAAATAATAAGCGTCAAAAATTAATTATTTACTCTTTATTAGGTGGTTTATTGCTACTATTAATCTCCCTTTTTTATATGTTTAGAGCAAATAAACAAAGAAAATTAGCAAATAATTTATTAGCCTTAAAATCGCTTAGAAGTCAGATGAATCCGCATTTTATTTTTAATGCTTTAAATTCTGTAAATAGTTTTATTTCTAAAAATGATGAACGAGCCGCAAACCGATATTTAACCGATTTCTCTACTTTAATGCGAAGTGTTTTAGAAAATTCAGAACAAGATTTTATTCCACTAGAAAAAGAAATGGAATTATTAAATCTATACCTAAAATTAGAACACACACGTTTTGAAGATAAATTCGATTTTGAAATAAACATAGATAAAAAAGTTACGATTAGTGAATTTCAAATTCCGCCAATGTTGTTGCAACCTTATGTAGAAAATGCGGTTTGGCATGGTTTGCGTTACAAAAAAGAAAAAGGTTTATTGCAGATTAACGTATCACAAATAAACAACGAAACCCTAAAAATTGAAATAACCGATAATGGCATTGGTAGAAAAAAATCAAAAACTTTAAAATCTAAAAATCAATTAAAACAAAAGTCTAAAGGAATGCAAAACATCAAACAACGTGTTGCTATTCTAAACGAAATGTATAAAGATAAAGTTGACGTTTTAATAAGCGATTTACATAGTGATCAAACTGGTACTAAAGTAGTTTTGACTTTGTTGAAGGATTAGATTTTTTGTTAGATAACAAGAATTTTTTTTTACTTATGAATATTTATTGAGTTTATTTGAATATAAAATTATTTTTATCTAACTTTACAACAAAATATATATGTCAATGTCTTTTTAGAAGAAACTGCACATATATTTGCGTTAGCTACAAGACGTGACGACAGTAATAGTGCTTAAAGTAAAATAATTTAGTTATTTTTACGTAATAAATAAAAAAGAAAAAACAATGAAAAATATATTATTAATATTACTGGCTTCTATATTACTTTTAATAAGTTGTGATAATAAAAAGAAAAAAAAGGAAACTGAAAAACCAAAAATTGAAAAAGTAACTGTTGCACAATGGGGACAAGAAAAATATCTAATTTATTTACCATTTTATTTAGCACAAGAAAAAGGTTTTTTCAAAGAACAAGGACTTGAAATAAATATAAAATATTCAGGTAATGATGACCAAGTTTTTGCAACAGTTATGACTGGTGAAGCTCTATTTGGTATTGGTGACCCTGTATTTACAGCAATTTCAAGAGAAAAAGGAGGGAAAGGAAAAGTTGTAGCTTCTATTGTTAACGGAGTTGCCCTATGGGGAATTGCAAAAAAAGACACAAAAATTTCTGAAATAACAGACGGAAAACAATTAGAGGGATTAAGAATTGGAACATTCCCAAAACCATCAACAACATATACTTTAGTCAAAAACACCATTGACCAAAACGAATTAAAAATTGCAAAAATAGTTGAAACAACTTTTGGTGCTCAAATTGCTCTTTTAGAAAGTGATAATGCAGATATTGTGATGGATTTAGAGCCAGGAGCTTCAATTGCGGAAAGTAAAGGCTACAAAATTGTATATTCTATGCCAAAATTCTTTGGAGATTTTAGTTTTACTGGTCTTACAACAATAGAAGATGTTATTGAAAACAAACCTGATATAGTTCAAAAAATGGTAAATGCAATTGAAATAGCAAATGTATATGCCCATAATAATATTGACGAAACGGTAAAAGTTGCTCAATCATTATTTCCAACTCAAGATGCTGAAGTTATAAAAAGGGCAGTTTATAGAATGGTAAATGAAAATACTATACCTCCACACGCAATGACATCAATAAAAGGATGGAACAAAGCAATTAATATTAGAGTACAAGTAGGAGATTTAAAAACTGCTGACAAAACTGATTTAGCGATTGATAATTCTTTTGCGTTAAAAGCAAAAAAACTGAATCAAGAAAATGAATGATACTATAAATATTGCAGTTGCAACCGATACGATTTTATATACACCTTTCTTTCTTGCATTATATGGCGGTGATTTTGAAGATACACCTTATGGAAAGTTAGATGTAAATATTATTGGACAAAAAGATAATAACTCTTTTATTTTTGATGGTAAACCATCAAAAAATGCTGATGGTTTTGTAACTCTTGCTCTGTTCTTTGGTTATGCGGATATTGGAATTTGCGACCCATCTTTTATCATACAGCTTTGCGAAAGTAATAACACAATAGTTTTGAAAACTGCTCTCAATGAATTTGCAAATTCTTTAAACCCCAAAGAAAAAATTAGATTTTTAAATAAACTAATGAGGCAAAACTTATACAATAACTCTTCATTTAAACTGAATGAAATTCAGAAAAGGCTTAAAGATAATATTCCAATTAAAGTTATAGGTGGAATAATAAAAAGAAATGCTTTTGTAGTTGTTTCAAATAAAAATTCAAAATTTAAAAAAAATCAACTTTTTGAAGCCAAACCTTTATATATTTTTAACAAACCATCAACTGGCTATTATTATGGTAGTTGTTATAAGGAAATGGAAAAGGAGCAAATTGATTTTGGTGATGAATTCTCAAAAGTTATAGAAAATGTTGATGCTTGTGCATTAACTTGTGATTACATAGCAAAAGACTTTTACGAAGCATCTGGTAAAATAAAAGATGTACGAACAAAAATTGAAAAAAATGAAACGTATTTATTTACAGGAATTCTTGCAGACGTTCATCAGAGAAATATAGAAGTTGAAATTGAAAAAAATGGTGAAAAATCTAAAGATTTTATTAAAGAAGAAATTATAGAATATAGATCAAGACTCAATAAATACAAAGCATTTTCATATGCTATTGAGAAAAATTTATTCCAAATACATAAAATATTAAAAAATGAACACCCAAACTCTTTAAATGTTTACTTTCAGAATAAATTTTTCAATTCAAAAAGTAGTATCTTTTATAAAAACCAAAAAGAAATTGTAAAATTCCTGACATCTGATAAAAATGTAGAAGACAACTTGCTATTTTATATTAAACCAGATGGTACAAAGATTGAGAAATCTAAAGATGAAATAAAAGATGAAGTCAATAAATTCATTATGAACTATGTAGAATTATTATCTGAATGGTTCGATTCAAATGAAGGCTTATATTACAAATCAAGTAAAGTCAATACTAATGATTTATTTAGTATTTGTCAATATCGTTTTAGCGAAGAACAACAACAAAAACTTAAACTTGTATTACCTCACTATATTGACAATAATTTCACACAAGACTGGACTAATACACAAAATCAAATAAATAAGCATTCAGAAAAAAAGTATTTCAAAGCAGTATTAGATAAGAATTTAATTATGATATTTTCTTTAGTTTTTGCTCTTTCTTCTTTCTTGTCATTAATATTACAGACTTTTAATTTAAACTTTTTCAGCATTAAGTCAGAATATAGAATTGATGAAAGCTTTGAAAAAATGATTGAAATAAATAAAAATGACCGGTGGGCACTTTATATATTTTTAATAATTAGTATAGTTGTGGGATTTGCAATTTTCTTTAATAAAAAATTCTCAAAACTCGAAATTCTTAAAAAATATGTTTTCAATAAATCTTTAACTGATTGATATGTGTGGAATAGCTGGAATTATAGGTTCAACAAGTCAAAGAGAAATAAACTTGATGTTAAACCCCATAAGAGATAGAGGAGAAAACAAACCTACCTTTAAAGAAATAGGTAATGCAATACTTGGTAATGTTTTATTAGAAATTTTAGATGATAAAAATGGCGAACAACCAATTTTTAATAAAGATGGAACGTTGGCTATTGTACTAAATGGTGAAATTTATAATTATAAAGAATTAAAAATTGAATTAGAGCAAAAGGGATATATTTTTAAAACTAATACTGATACAGAAGTCATTCTATTTTTATTTGAAGAATATCAAGAGAAACTACTTAATAAACTTGATGGAATGTTTGCTTTTGTAATCTACAACAACAAAAATGACACTTATTTTGGTGCACGTGACCATTATGGAATCAAACCTTTTTATTATTCAATTTATAAAAATAAATTTTATTTCAGTTCAGAATTAAAATCATTTAAAAAAACAAATTGTACAAATTTTAAAGAATTAAAACCCGGCAATTATATAAAAAACGGAAAAACTAAAAAGTGGTATAAAGGCATAGATAAAATTGAATTTGACACAAGTATTAACTTTTCCTTTGCTAAAGAAAAAGTTAAAGAATTATTGTCAAATGCGGTTAAAAAAAGAGTAAACACTAATTTACCAATTGCTATTTTTTTTAGTGGCGGTATTGATAGCACTATAATTCTACATTTAGCAAGGAAATTCCATAATAATGTTATAGCTTTCATTGTAGGTCATCCATTTGCAGAAGATGCTAAATTTGCTGAAAAATATTGTGATGAAAAAGGTATTAAATATGAAACAATAGATTTTAAAGATAGTGATTTAACAGATTCTTTAATAAATGTAATTGAACGAATAGAAACGTTTGAACCAAACCCTGTAAGAGGCTCTACTCTTTCTCATTTATTATCAAAAAAAGTTGGTGGAAAATATAAAATTGCTCTATGTGGAGAAGGTAGTGATGAAATATTTGCTGGATATGGTGATTTTTTAAAAATAAATGATGATTTTTTTCTTCAACATCAAATTAATCTTACAAAGGATTTATATAGAACACAACTTTTAAGAGTTGATAGAACTTCAATGGGTTTTAGTCTTGAAGTAAGAGTTCCTTTTTTAGATAGAGAATTGGTTGAATTTGCATTATCACTTCCAAAAGAATTTAAGATAGATAAAATCAACAATAAACTTACTACAAAATATATTTTACGTGAAGCTTTTAAATCTGATTTACCAAACTACATTTATGAGAGAAAAAAAATGACATTAATGAAAGGTGCTGGTGCTGGAAAAGTTAATAGAGGAACTGGTCTTTTTTATGATTTTGCAGATAAACAAATCTCTGACAAAGAATTTGAAGAATTGAAAAATAGCTACCCTATACATAAATTACAAGATAAAGAAGTTGCATATTATTTTAAGATATTTTTGGAACATTATAAAAAAGCAAAATTTGCAAGTAACAGAACAGTAAATGCACTGATTGAAATAAATGGGGATTAATGAAAATTGAACTTAAAAATATAAGCAAAAATTATAATGGAAGTAAACTTTATACAGAAGTTTTTAAATCCTTAGATTTTACTATTGAAAAAAATGAAATTATTTCAATAGTTGGTCCAAATGGATGCGGAAAATCTACTCTATTAAATATAATTGCCAATATAGATAATTCATATAATGGCATCTTAGGTGCTGATATTAATTATACAACATCCTATATGTTTCAAAAGGATTTATTAATTCCTTGGCGTAGTTCTTTTGATAATGCATTGTTAGGTGTTGAAATTGCAAATAATGTTTCTAATGAAATTGTAAACAAGGCTATTACTCTTTTTACTAAATTTAATATTAGTGCTAAAAAAGATTCTTTTCCATCAACTTTATCTGGAGGTGAACGTCAAAAAGTTGCTTTAATAAGAACAATACTTCCAGATTCAGATTTGATTTTATTAGATGAGCCATTTGCTTCTATTGATTTTCAAAGTAAGATACATTTGTATGAGTGGTTATTTACATATTTAAAACAAAAGAAGAAAACTGTTATAATTGTAACTCACGATATTGAAGAAGCAATAAATATGGGTAACAAAGTGATAATATTAAATAACAAACCTAAAGGGATTTATAAGATAATAGATATTGAAATAGCAGACAATGAGCGTAATCCAGTCAAGTTACGTAAAAACCCATTGTTTGCGAATTACTTTAGTCAAATTTGGGGACATTTAGAAGAAATAAGCAGAAAGAAATGAGGCTAAAGAAAAAAATATTAACTATAATTCCATTAATAATATTTCTATTATTATGGGAGTTCTTTGCTTCGTTAAAGGATAGCAATCAGTTTTTATTTGCATCACCATCAACTGTATTTAATTCTCTAATTGAAAATATAAAGAATGGTGTTTTGATAAAAGATTTTTATATAACAGCATTTGAAATTATTACTGGATTTATTATAGGAAATGTTTTAGGTTCTTTAATTGGTTTATCGTTATGGTTTTCTAAAACTGTAGCGGAAATAAGCAGACCTTATGTTGTAGCCTTAGGTTCAATTCCAATTTTTGCAATTGCACCTATGATGATTATCTGGTTTGGAACTGGCTTGTATGCAAAAGTGATGATGGTTATTTTATCAACTATATTAGTTGCAATAACACAATCTTATGAAGGAGCAAAAAATGTAAACATTGAACAAATAAATTTATTAAAAAGCTTTGGTGCTACTAAAATACAAATTTTTAAAAAGTTGATTGTTCCATCTTCTTTACTTTGGGTTTTTAATTCCTTAAAATTGAATATTTTTTATGCTATTTTAGGTGCATTTATTGGTGAGTTTATTTCAGCAGAAGCTGGTTTAGGTTACAGAATACTAAAAGCAAGTGGTTTATATGATATTCCTTTAGTTTTAGCATCAGTAATTTTACTTGTGTTATTAGCATTTATTCTTAATACTATAATAGACTTAATTGAGAGAAGAAAAAATGCTTGGAAATATAAAGAATGAAGGATGTCCTGTAGCTAACAAAGTATATAAATCATTGGGCAATAATCGATTAAGTCAAAAATAGTGCTTTTTAATAAAGATAGATATAAACCGAAAATGAAGTGCTTATAAACGCCCAACGCTTCATATACAAATCGTTGATAAAATCACTCGTCAATACAGGATATCTGTGCATTATTACACCTTGAAATCCTTTAATACTAACTATAAAACTAAATTATAGAAATAAGAATCTATAATTAACTATACATCTTCTCACGCAAAACCTTAATCTTCTCATCTGCATAATAATCTTCAAAAGACATATAACTATCAATCACACCTTTTGGCGTTAATTCTATAATACGATTTCCAACCGTTTGTGCAAATTCATGATCATGTGTAGATAATAAAACGGTTCCTTTAAACTTTTTAAGTGAATTGTTTATTGCTTGTATAGATTCTAAATCTAAATGATTAGTTGGTTCGTCTAAACATAAAACGTTTGCTCTTGTCATCATCATTCTAGAAAGCATACATCTTACTTTTTCGCCACCAGAAAGTACCGTGCATTTTTTTAAAGCTTCTTCGCCAGAAAAAATCATTTTCCCTAAAAAACCACGTAAGAAAACTTCTTCACGTTCTTCTTCTGTTTTTGCATATTGCCTTAACCAATCTACTAAATTAAGTTCGCCATCTTTAAAAAAGCGAGCATTTTCTAATGGTAAATACGATTGATTTGTAGTAACGCCCCAATTAAATTTCCCACCAAAATTAGTATCATTACCAGCAAGAATTTCATAAAAAGCAGTTACTGCTCTTGAGTCTTTTGATAGTATAATTACTTTATCACCTTTTGCTAGATTGATATTTATTTTGTCGAAAACTATTTTGCCATCAATTTCTTTAGATAATTCTTCGATGTTTAATATTTGATCGCCTGCTTCGCGTTCTCTTTCAAAAATAATGGCAGGATAACGTCTAGATGAAGGTTTAATATCTTCAACGTTAAGTTTTTCAATCATCTTTTTTCTACTCGTTGCTTGTTTTGACTTTGCCATATTTGCAGAAAAACGACGAATAAATTCTTCTAATTCTTTCTTTTTGTCTTCTGCTTTTTTGTTTTGCTGTGCTTTTTGTCTTGCCGCTAATTGGCTAGACTCATACCAAAAAGTATAATTACCAGAAAAGTGATTTATTTTACCAAAATCAATGTCTGATATATGTGTACAAACTGCATCTAAAAAGTGCCTGTCATGCGAAACTACAATTACAGTTTCTTTATAATTTGCTAAAAAATGCTCTAACCAAGCAATTGTTTCGTAATCTAAATCGTTGGTTGGCTCATCCATAATTAATAAATCTGGATTGCCAAATAAGGCTTGTGCTAATAAAATACGCACTTTGGTTTTACCATCAATATCTTTCATTAATGTAGTATGCATTTCATCTACAATACCAACCGATGATAATAAAGAACCTGCATCACTTTCGGCATTCCAACCACCCATTTCTTCAAATTCAACACCTAATTCACCTGCTTTAATTCCGTCTTCTTCAGAGAAATCTGGTTTGGCGTAAATTTCATCCATTTCAGTTTTTAAATCGTATAACGGCTTATTACCTATCATTACAGTATCTAAAACTGTAAATTCATCAAAAGCAAAATGATCTTGCGAAAGTACCGACATACGTTTGCCTTTTTCAAGGAAAGTATTACCACTTGTAGGATCCATTTTACCCGAAATAATCTTTAAAAAAGTCGATTTACCCGAACCGTTAGCGCCGATAATTCCGTAGCAATTGCCATGTGTAAATTTGGTGCTCACTTCATCAAAAAGCACTCTTTTTCCGAATTGAACCGATAAGTTTGAAACTGTTAACATAGGTTGTTATTTAACCGCAAAGTTCGCAAGGTTTTCGCAAAGTTCGCAAGGATTACTATATACTTGAAATTTTGGCGAAAATAGTATAAAATTATGGCTATATGTATTCTATAGTAGGTAAATATATTTTTTTCTCGCAAAGGCGCTAAGTCGCAAAGTTAAGTTTAGAGATACCTTTTAATAATATTAAGTCGCTATTATGTTTGCTTTGCAAACATTTGGTGTCTGAAAAACATTTTAAACACTTTGCGACTTAGCGCCTTTGCGAGAAAAAAAAAGAGTTAAATCTGCGAAATCTGCGAGAAACAAAAACATAAGCAACAATTAACACCTTTTTAACAACGCAACGCATTATAATGAATACATTTGTTTATCCAATTGAAGGAGATTTGTATGAAATTAAAATATAATACCTTACTATTTATTTTTCTACTACTATTGGTGATGAGTTGTTCAAAATCGGTTGAATATAAATCGATATATTTTGCTGGGCAAATTGTTAATCCGAAAGAAAAAAATATAGAAATTTTTCAAAATGAAAAGTCTATACATGTTAGTAAATTAAACAGAAATAATAATTTCGAATTTAAATTAGATAGTCTAACCGAAGGATTATATACGTTTAAGCATGGCGTAGAATACCAATATTTGTTTTTAGAACAAAATGATAGTATTGTAATGCGATTAAATACATGGGATTTTGATGAATCTTTAGTCTTTAGCGGAAGAGGTGCAGCAAAGAATAATTTTTTAATTCAATTATTTCTTAAAAATGAGAAAGAAAAAAAATTATTTTATAAATTTTATAAACTAGAGGAAGCAGATTTTTCTAAAAAAATAGATTCTTTAATTGCTATAAAATTAAATCACTATAAAAAATTTAAAGAAAATATTGTGGTTTCTTCAAAATTTGAAAGTTTAGTGCAAACGGCAATTTATTACCCTATTTATTCCATTAAAGAAAAATATGCGCATAACTATAAGGTATATCATAGATTAGAAAAGTCAAAAAAATTAAGTGATTACTTTTATGCGTACAGGCAAAATGTAAACATAAATGACATTCAATTTTTAAATTATTATGCATTTAGTAGATATGTAGGTGATTATTTACTTAATATATCTTTAGAAATTCACGAAAAAGATACATCTAAGCAATTATCTACTATTATTATAAAACAGATAAATAGTAAAATTAAAAATGAAAAACTTAAAAATAATATGTTGCATCATGCAATAATTAATTGTCTGTTAGATAAAAAAAGTTGCAATAAAGATAAAAAAGAAGCTAAAAGTATTTTTTATGAAAATTGTACTGACAAAGAAAAAATTGCTAATGTAAATAAAATTGTCAAAAGTTTAGAACAGTTAAAAAAGTACTCACGTTTCCCAAGTTTGGACGCTATAGATTATAAGAATAGAAGAATTGAATTAGACGATTTAAAATCCGATAAGAAAATGGTCTTATATTTTTGGCCTAAAGAAGTAAATAGAATTCAATATATGGCTAAAAGAGTAACCTATTTAACTAAAAACTACCCAAATTTTAGATTTATAGGTTTAGACAATCAACTAAAAAAATATAAATGGAAAAAATATATTAAACAATACCATTTTAGTGAAAAAGATCAGTTTCAATTGGTTGATACTACTAAGAATAAATGGTTTATAAATCAGTTTCCAAGAGCAATTATTTTAAATAATAAAGGTGTTATTCAAAATGATTTTTCCTATTTATCACATCATAATTTCGAGAAATTACTTGCTAAAATCGAAAAATATAAATAAAACATTGCTATATCAATAAATAGTTTACTTTTGCAACTTCTAAGAATCAATCAATTTAAGTCTGTAATCGTCGAGATATTTTACACTTAACTTGGTTAAAATGTAAAATATAATACGATGTCGGAATTTAAAAAATTAGGTCTTTGTAAAGAGATCACAGATGTACTTGAGCAAATTGGTTATGTAACACCATCCGAAATTCAAGAAAAAGCAATACCACAAATACTTAATTCAGTAAATGATGTAAAAGCATTTGCACAAACAGGAACTGGTAAAACAGCAGCATTTAGTTTGCCTATTATTGAGCAAATTGATGTAAATTCTAGAGTAACACAAGCAATTATTTTATCGCCAACAAGAGAATTAGCAATTCAGATTGAAAAAAATATTAATGAATTTGCTAAAAATATTAAAGGCTTATCTACACTTTGTGTTTATGGAGGTTCTAATATTACCAATCAGATGAAATCTCTAAAACGAGGTGTTCATATTGTTGTTGGTACGCCAGGTAGAACGGTTGATTTAATTAAACGTAAAGCATTAAAATTACAAGATATTCAATGGGTTGTTCTAGATGAAGCAGACGAAATGCTGAATATGGGTTTTAAAGAAGATTTAGATAAAGTTTTAAGCGCAACACCAGTTGACAAACAAACTTTATTATTTTCAGCAACTTTTCCGCAAGAAGTAGAAAGAATTGCAAGAAATTATATGAACAATCCTGTAGAAATTACTGCAGGAACAAAAAACATTGGTGCCGATACTGTTGAACACGAATATTATTTAGTTTCCGAAAGAAATCGTTATGCTACTTTAAAACGTATTGTTGATATGAACGTCGGCATGTATGGTGTGATTTTTTGTAGAACACGAAGAGAAACTCAAGAAATTGCAGATAAGTTAATACAAGATGGTTACAGTGCAGATTCTTTACATGGTGATCTGTCGCAAGGACAACGTGATTTTGTAATGAATAAATTCCGTAAGAAAAAATTAAATTTCTTAGTAGCGACTGATGTTGCTGCACGTGGAATTGATGTAACCGATTTAACACACGTAATTAATCATAAATTACCAGATCAGTTAGAATCTTACACACATAGAAGTGGTAGAACTGGTCGTGCAGGTAAAGAAGGAACTTCTATTGTGATTATTTCAGGTAAGGAAAAACGCAGAATTAGTCAGATAGAACGATTAATTAAAAAGAAATTTACGCAAAAAGAAGTACCAACAGGTCAAGATATTTGTAGTGTTAAATTAATGCAATACGTTGACAAAATAAAATCTTTAGAGGTAAGCGAAGACAAAGTACCTGATAATTTAGAAGAAGTTACCAAGCAATTAAAGAAACTTACCAAAGACGAATTAATAAAACGTTTTGTTTATAACGAATTCGAAACTTTACTTAATTATTATCAAAAAGCAGGTGACATTTTAGCAGATAACTCTAAATCGCATGATAGAGTTACCGATGAAAATATGCAACGTTTCTTTGTTAATTTAGGACAAATGGATGAGTTAAATCCTGCCAGAATGATTGGTATGATTAACGACCATTTAGATAAAAAAATTGATATTGGTCAGATTGAAATTTTAAAAAGTTTCTCCTTTTTCGAAGCAGATAAAACCTATACCGAAGAAATTTTAAAAGCATTTGAAGGTGCTTCTAGAAATGGTAGAAGAATAAGCGTAGAGAAAACCGAAAAACCAAAAACAAGAAGTCGTAATCGTGATAGAGGTCGAGGAAGCGGAGGAAGCGGAGGAAGAGACAGAAATCGTGGTGGTGGAGATAGAAAACGTAGCGGTGGTGGCGGAAGCGGACACAGAAAAGGCGGAAATGACAGAAACAAAAGCGGTTCTGGTTTTAGAGGCGCAAGAGATAATAAAGAAGGTTTTAAACGTAAAACGGAAAAAAGTAGTAGAAGACGAACTCGTGATTAAAAAATTTTACAATCAGTTAAAAAATGTATCATTTTCTAGATGTCTAAATTTTATGTAAATTGCAATCATAAATATTATTGGTATGATTACAAAAAAAAAATTAATAGCACATATTTCTGATTTTCCAGAAGAATTTTCTATAGATGAATTAATTGAAAGGTTAATTTTTACAAACAAGTTAGAACAAAGAATCGAATTGTCTAAGAAAAACGAAACGATTTCTGAAAAAGAACTTGAAATAGAAATTAAAAAATGGTCGAAATAAAATGGCTTATAATTTCGAAAATAGATCTAAAAGAAATTTTTGATTTTATTGCTAAAGATTCTGAAAAATTTGCAGAAATACAAATGCAAAAAATAGTTGAAGAAGTTTCCATATTAAAAACTTTTCCGAAAATTGGTAAAGTTGTTAGAGAATTTAATAATGAAAATATTAGAGAATTAATAAAAGGAAATTATAGAATAATTTACAGAATTATTTCTGTAAATAGAATTGACATATTAATGATTCATCATGGTGCTAGAGATTTAGTAAGACGAATAAAAGATTAATTAATGTCAACACTAAAACGTTTTTTTAAAGATACCGTAATTTATGGTTTGGCAGCAGTTTTGCCAAGAACCATAAATATTTTATTAGTAAAACTAAAAACTACTGTCTTTACTGCCGAAAAATTTTCGACAGATATTAATTTTTATGTGTATGCAGCATATTTTAATGTACTATTAACGTATGGTATGGAAACTGCTTTTTTTAGGTTTTTCACTAAAGAAAAAGAAAAAGGTAAAATCATTTCAACCACTTTTATTAGTTTAGTAGTTACCACAGTACTATTTTTAATTGTTGCTTTGTTTTTTTCGGGTAGTTTAAGTGCCTTGTTAGGGTTTAAAAATCCGTTACATTTTAAAATACTAATATTGACCTTAGTTTTAGATACTTTAGTTGTGATTCCGTTTGCTTATTTACGTGTTACAAATAGGCCAATAAAATTTACTTTTTATAAAGTTAGTAATGTCGTTATTTCGGCCTTGCTAATTGTATTTTTTTTAGGTATTGTTCCTAATTATAATATAGTATTACCTAACTTTTTAACAACTATTTTTGGTGACGCTCCACAAGTAGTTTACATATTTTTAGCAGGTGTAATTGCAAGTTTCGCAACGCTATTAATGTTGTTGCCAACCATTTTTAAATTCAAATTATCTTTTGATAAAGTAATATTTAAAAAATTATTAAAATATGCATTACCAATTATGATTGCAGGTGCTGCATACATAACTAATGAAAATTTAGACAAATTATTAATTCAATATTTTAAAGGCGACACTGCAATGGGTATTTATGCTGCATGTTATAAATTAAGCGTATTTATGACTTTATTTGTAATGGCATTTAGGTTAGGTGCAGAACCCTTTTTCTTTAATCATTCCGAAAAAGAAAACGCGAAAGAAACTTATGCAATTATTTTAAATTGGTTTACTATTTTTGGTGCATTAATTTTATTTGTAATTGTTGCATATATCCACCTTTTTTCAAAAATAATTTTAGGGAAAGAAGAATTTTATCAAGCCTTAAATATTGTACCAATAGTTTTATTAGCAAACTTATTTTTAGGTATTTATCATAATTTGGCTATTTGGTATAAACTAATCGACAAAACAAAATACGGAATGTATTTCTCTCTTTTTGGAGCAATAATAACCGTTATATTAAATGTTGTTTTTATACCAATAATAGGTTTTATGGCTTCTGCTTGGGCAACTTTAATTGTTTACTCACTAATGACTTTACTATCCTATTATTATAGTAGAAAACATTATGTGATACCATATAATTTAAAGAAAGTTGGTTTTTACTTGCTATTAACCGTAGTTTTTTCAACAATTTCATTTTTAAAATTTAAAGAAAATTATTACATTTCCACTTTATTACTATTCTTATTTATCGGAATAATTTATTTTAATGAGAAAAATACCATAAAACAAATTATTAACACAAAATAACTTTTGCAACTTTGCGCCTTTGCGCCTTTGCGAGAAAACAAAATTATGCAAATAAAAATAATAAACAAATCCAACCACGACTTACCACATTACGAAACAAGTTCTTCAGCAGGAATGGATTTAAAAGCAAATCTACCTAAAAAAATAACGCTTAAACCACTAGAAAGAACAATAATTAAAACAGGTTTATTCATTGCATTACCAAAAGGTTACGAAGCGCAAGTAAGACCAAGAAGTGGTTTAGCAATAAAAAAAGGAATAACCGTATTAAATGCGCCAGGAACAATAGATGCCGATTATAGAGGCGAAATAGGTATCATTTTAATAAATTTATCTAAAGAAGATTTTATTATTAAAGATGG
>CAYQTF010000029.1:0-3060 GCA_964420345.1 uncultured Flavobacteriaceae bacterium | reverse complement strand
AGACTTCGGGAGCGAGAAAACAAAAATGAAAAAACTAACAAACATAAAACACATTTTCTTCGATTTAGATCATACTCTGTGGGATTTTGAAACAAACTCTAAAAAATCCTATGAATTTATCTTTAAGCAAAATCAATTAGAAATTGATATTGATTCATTTCTAAAATTTTACGTACCGATTAATTTTAAATATTGGAAACTTTTCAGAGAAGAAAAAGTAACCAAAGAAAAATTACGCTACGGAAGATTAAAAGAAACATTCGATTTATTAAATCACACCATTAATGATGACTTAATGCATAAATTGGCAGACCAATATTTAGAAAACCTTTCAAATTATAATCAGTTATTTGATGGCACAATAGAATTATTAAACTATTTAAAACCAAAATATAAACTCCATATTATAACAAACGGATTTAAAGAAACGCAATTTGCTAAAATGAAAAAATCAAAATTAATTGATTTTTTTGATGTGATTGTAACTTCGGAATGTGTTGGCGTAAAAAAACCAAATCCGAAAATATTTTTTCACGCATTAAAACAAGCAAATGCAAAAACCTATGAAAGTGTGATGATAGGCGATAGTTTAGAAGCAGATATTTATGGTGCAAAAAATGTAGGAATTAAAAGTTTTCATGTTAAATTTGACGATATAATTAATACAAATAATAAGGGAAATACATTCATTTTGATTAATGAATTATTAAAAATTAAGCAATATTTATAAATCAAAATCGTTATTAAATTCTAACAATTTTACTACATGAAACGAGCATGTAAAAATTTTATACCCAAGGAAATGACTAATAGCGAACAGCATGTGACCAATTTAATAAATATTATAGACACATGAAATTACATAAAATACTTTTTTTTATATGCTTAAGTATTGTTTTTAGTGCTTGTGTTGGTAATGTAGATTTTGATCAAGCTGAAAATATTATTCTTGAACCAGAGTTTAAAGTTGCTTTGGTGCATTTTAGAGCTACGCCAGATAATTTTGTAGATCCTGTAACAAATGCAGATTTAGATTTTATTTCTGACATTACAGAAATTCATCATTTTGATAGTGATACGGCACAAGAAAATATCATTAAAATTGAATTGTTATTTGAAATAGAAAATACATTCAATAGAGAGTTTAATTTAGAATATAGATTCCTTAATAACCTAAATCAAACTACTTATACTATTACATTTAATATACCTCAAAATAGCACGTTGCTTCCAGAACCTATAGAAATTGTTGGTGACGAATTAGAATCTTTTTTGAGTTCTAAAGGTATTGTAGTATTTGCCGACATGCAAACAAATACGGCGCCAATAACTCAAGACATGTTTTTAGATTATAAGTCTGCAGCAGATATTTTTTTAAGAATAAGCGCTGATGATAATTAAAAAACAAATTTTTATTGGATTATTATTTTGTATAACAACAACATTTTCACAAAATAAAAATATATTATTTGGTTTTGATGAAGTACCACAAAGTTTATTAATTAATCCAGGTTTAGATGTAAATTATAACGCACATTTAGGAATACCATTATTATCTGGTATATATGTTCATGCAGGAATTTCAGGTTTTAGTATTGCCGATTTATTCGAAAATGATGGTATTGATATAAATTCAAAATTAAGAGATTTGTTAAGTCAGACAAGTAGTAATGATTTTTATACAATTAATCAACAATTAGAAGTTTTTAACGCTGGTTATAGATTAAGAAACAAAAGAGATTATCTAAGTTTTGGTTTTTACCAAGAATTAGATGTGATTGCATATCATCCAAAAGATTATATTGCCGTAATTTTAGATGGTAATAAAGACATAGATCGCTTGTTTGATGCGTCCGATTTAAGTTTTAAAGCAGAATTGTTAGGTGTTTTTCATGCAGGTATTTCAAGAAAAATAAATAATAAATTAACAGTAGGTTTGCGTGCAAAATTATATTCAAGTGTTTTTAATGCTACATCAAGAGTTAATGCAGGTTTGTTTGTAACACGCGAAGGTCAAGATAATATTTATTCGCATCAATTTATTGATGTGGATATGCAAATAAAAACTTCAGGAATTACCGATGAAAATAATGAATTAGTTGCTGGTGATGGTATTTTTGGCAAGTTTTTAATAAGCGGAAATATGGGTCTAGGTTTAGATTTTGGTCTAACCTACAAACCTAAAGAAAATATTGAAATCACTGCAAGTTTACAAGATTTAGGGTTTATTCACCATCGTAAAAATGTAACAAGCTATAAAATAGAAGGTAATTTTGATTTTGAAGGTTTAGAATTTCAATTTCCAAATACAGTAGATGGTATAGATTATTGGCAAAATTTCGAAGATGATGTTACCGAAAATATTGGTTTAGATACTTTAAACGTTAAATATACCACACTAAGATCTCTAAAATTTAACGGAAGCTTTGCTTATAAATTCGGAAAGAAAAATAGAAATAATTGTTTACGATCCGAATCTAAAAATAAATTAGCCAATGAAGTAGGTGTACAATTATATTCTATTTTTAGACCAAAGCAACCACAAGTTGCAGCAACCTTGTATTATTATAGACGTTTGACAAAACAATTAAGATTTAAAACAACCTATACAGCAAACAGTTATAGTTTTACTAATATAGGTTTTGGTTTAACCACACATTTTAATAAATTTAATATTTACGCAACTGCAGATAATTTATTAGGCTATACAAATTTATCAAAAAGTCAAAATCAGTCTATACAATTTGGTATGAATTTAATTTTTGATTGATTTTTTAAAGAACCAAATTTAATCGGTTCTACCATCAATTTAGTTCTTTTATATACGAATGTCATTACTTAAATTCTAAAGAAGTATTACTTTGAAACCCAGCAGGTATTACTTTTATACCCTATGGGTGGTCGAAATACACCCAACAGGTATTACTTCGATACCTGATAGGTGGTTTGAATATACCCTATGGGTGGCCGACATACACCCAATAGGTATTACTTCGATACCCAATAGGTGGTTTGAATATACCCTATGGGTGGCCGACATACACCCAATAGGTATTACTT
>CAYQTF010000028.1:0-23297 GCA_964420345.1 uncultured Flavobacteriaceae bacterium | reverse complement strand
ATCTCTACAAACTTTCATTATATCACCACTTGGGTGATGAATACCAACTTGAAAATCAGGATTAGTATCCGATCTATCCCAACCTGCATAAACCAATTCCCAAGCATCATTAATATTACCTGTTATTTCAACCAACATAAAATCAGAACCAGCATTTCTTGCTCTTAAAACCGAACCGTTTACAGTATTGAAAGAACTACTAGAACTATTAGTTGTAACTGCACATCTTGGTGTGCCAGCAGTAATCCAATTAAAACGCATAGAATATGCCGCTGGATTCGAAGTTCCTAAACAATGATTTGCAGTTAAAAAGTATGGTGTTTTGTCATTATTTACATTATTGACTAAACCACCTGAACAAACAAAACCATTAGCCATATTTAAAAAAGCAACAGAATGTTTTAATTCATTTTTTTTATCTTCAAAATCTGCTCCAATAGGGCAATCAACATCATGATTACAATTGCCTGAATCATTTAATCCTTTTTGTTGTTCTGCAAAAACTTGATGTTGTTTACCTAAACGATATCCATGAATAATTTCAAAGATGTTTAAACTACCTAAATCTTTCACTTCTTTAGGTTCAAAATATTCTATCCATAAATTATCTCCATTAACAAACCAAGAACCTAATATTTTACTATCGTTATTATTATCGCTTGTGTAAGCGCCTAATAAATCAGATTTATCATTGTTATATAAATATAAACTTGCACCATTTGGAATATAAAAATCATTAAAATTTACACTTAAATGTAGTGCATCTTTAGAGCTTATATTAAATCTCCAAAATCGATCGCCATTTGGTAAATCTGTCCAAACTCCAGCAGAATTCAAATTATAATTAATTTTAGATAAAATACCTATTCTATACGGCGACCCTTGTTTGTTTCTATTAAAATCATCCTCTTTAATGACACGTTGAATATCAATAGTTGGCATTTCAATTTTAAGAACCGTTTTATTTGTTGTGTTTGCCCAACTTTTTGGTTCTCCTTTATTGGTAGTTTGAGAAAAACCGAAAGTCATCACTAAAAGTAATGATAATGAAAGTAATAATTTGTTCATAGTTTTATAATTTAATAATATCTAAATATAAAACAAATTAACTTATAAAAACCCTAAAAGTTATTAAATAATTAACATAGCATCACCATACGCTAAAAATTTATAACCTTTTTTCATGGCTTCTTGATAAGCTCTATGTGTAAACTCTAATCCTGCAAATGCAGCAACAGACATCATTAAGGTTGATTTAGGTGGATGAAAATTACTAATCATACAATTTGCAATACTAAACTCATGCGGTGGAAAAATAAATTTATTAGTCCAACCTTCAAAAGGTTTTAAATTACCTGAAGTATTTACAGAGCTTTCTAAAGCTCTCATTACGGTTGTACCAACAGCACAAATACGATTTTTATTTTTCTGCGCATTATTAACTAATGCTACAGTATCCTTACCAACAAATATTTTTTCTGAATCTAATTTATGCTTTCTTAAATCTTCCACATCAACCGAATTAAAAGTTCCTAAACCTATATGAAGTGTCACTTTAGGTATATCAACTCCTTTTATTTCTAATCTTTTTAATAAATGTTTAGAAAAATGCATTCCGGCAGTTGGTGGAAAAACAGCACCTTCATGTTCTGCAAATATTGTTTGAAATCTTTCTTCGTCTTCTGGTTCTGCTAAACGATCCATATATTTCGGAAGTGGTGTTTCGCCTAATTCCGTTAATTTTTTTCTGAATTCATCATAAGAACCATCATATAAAAAACGCAAAGTTCTACCTCTTGATGTTGTATTATCTATAACTTCAGCAACTAAACTTTCATCTTCACCAAAAAACAATTTATTACCTATTCTTATTTTTCTTGCAGGATCTACTAAAACATCCCAAAGTTTTGTTTCTTTATTTAATTCTCGTAATAAAAACACTTCAATTCTTGCGCCTGTTTTTTCTTTATTACCAAATAAACGTGCTGGAAAAACTTTGGTATCATTAAAGATCATCACATCTTTTTCATCAAAATAGTTAATGATATCTTTAAACATTTTATGCTCAATTGTTTGCTCTTTACGATTTAAGACCATTAGTTTAGACTCATCTCTATGCAATTTTGGGTGTTTGCCATAAAATTCTTCGGGTAAATCGTAAATAAATTTAGATAATTTCATATTCTATTTTATAAATTTTTAAGATTGCAAATATACATTATCTAGATAGGCAAAGTCAAGTGTTTTGCCATATAAATTTTAAAACACAAATCTATTGGTTATAAATTGGTCAGGGCAAACTCATATTTTGTTTTTAATCTCGCAAAGTCGCAATGACGCAAAGAAAAAAGAGAATATTTAAGTAAAGGTCTATGTTTGCATTTGCGTCTTACAAACCGTAATAATCTTTGCGTCTTAGCGACTTTGCGAGAAAATATTTTAGAAAAGTATGTATTTAACCTGATTAATTGGTCTTAGTTGTAAGAAAAAATCATAAATAACATTATATTTGCAAAAAAAACTAATGTCTGAAAATACAGTTACGCCTTACAAAGATGCTACTTTAGGAAAAAAAGAACAGGTAACTAAAATGTTTGATGCGGTTTCGTATAATTACGATTTTTTAAATAGAATATTAACCTTTGGTTTAGATATTGGTTGGCGAAAAAAAGTAGTAAAAATTATTTCTTTAAATAATGCAACTACTATTTTAGATATTGCTACTGGCACTGGTGATTTAGCGATAATGTTATCTAAAATCAAAGATGCCAAAATTATTGGTTTAGATATTTCTAAAGGAATGTTAGACGTAGCGAAAGAAAAAGTTGCTAAAAAACAATTAAATAATAAAATTGAATTAGTTTTAGGAGATTCAGAAAAATTAGATTTTAAAGACGCTAGTTTTGATGCAATTACCGTTGGTTTTGGTGTTCGTAATTTTGAAAATTTAGACAAAGGTTTAAAAGAAATACTTAGAGTTTTAAAACCAAATGGTGTATTAGTAGTTTTAGAAACTTCGCAACCAAGTAAATTTCCGATAAAACAATTTTTTAAATTTTACTCTAAATATGTAATTCCAACCATTGGTGGTTTATTTTCTAAAGACAAAAAAGCATATAGTTATTTGCCTGAATCTGCTGCAAAATTTCCTTACGGAAAAAAATTCAACAATATTTTATTAAAAAACGGGTTTAATACTGCGAAAGATAAACCTGTTGCTTTTGGTATTTCCACCATTTATACGGCAACAAAAAAATAAATATTTTTTTTAATTTAAAGAATGAAAATGAAAAAATTAGTATTAATAAGTATCTGCCTTACGTTTTTCGGGTTAGCCAATACTTTCTCTCAAAGAAGAAAAATAGAAAATCTACCAAATTTTGATAAAAAACCTTGGAATTTTGGTTACTACTTAGGTATCAACCAAAATAGTTTTGTGGTTGATTATGGCGATTCTAATTTTAACAATTCTTTTGTTGAAGTTGATGCTGGTTTAGGTTTTTTAGTTGGTGTAATGGTAGAAAAAAGATTACATGATAATTTAAGCTTACGATTTGAACCAGGTTTAATGAGTAATGTTAAAACCTTACGTTTTAGTAATGATAATGGTAATTTTGATACCGATTTAAATAGTGAAAGAAAAGTGCCAAGCACCTATTTACACATGCCATTACTTTTAAAATTTAGTACGGATAGATTAAGAAATATCAAACCTTATGTGGTTGGTGGTGTGGCTTTTGATTGGAATTTTTCCGCAAACGAAAATAACCCAGATGATAATTCTGGCGGCGAATTTAGAACTACAAGATCTAACTTTATGTATGAATTAGGTGTCGGAATTGATTTTTACACGCCATATTTTAAATTTTCACCATCTTTAAGAGGTGTTTTTGCAATTAATAATGAATTGGTTGATGATAGAGATAATGTAGCAAGTCCTTATACTGGACCAATCGATAATTTTGCCACTAGAGGTGTTTTCTTAAAACTTACTTTTGAATAATACCAGATTCATTTTTTTAAGGTGTCTATTTATTCACCTTATCAAAAAATGCTTTCACTTCTTTAATATCATACGGTTTAGCGATTATTTTTTTATCATTATCTAATACAAAGTACGAAGGTGTACTTGTAATACCATAGTCTTGTACATATTTATTTTTCCATTTATTGCCATTAAGTCCTAAACCTAAAATATGGGTCATATTTTCTAGATTAAAAGTTTCTTCTTTCCAATTCGCTTTTGAATCATCATTTTCAACTCCAATAGCAATTGTTTTAATGTTTTTATGATTTACTAAATATTCATTAAATTTAGGTAACTCTACTAAACAATGTGGGCAAGAAGAACCCCAAAAAACAATGACATAATAATCTGATTTGTCTAATGTTGCTAAACTATAAGGTTTGCCGTAAACATCCCATTCAATATTTGGTGCTAATTCGCCAATAGTTGTTTTAAACAAATCATTAATCATGTTTTTAAATTCATAATCTTGCAATGCAATTGGTAGTTTATTAAAATGATTTTCAAAAATATAATCGGTTATCTCTTTGTTTTCTTGTTGTGCAAACATATAAAGTAACGATTGCATAATTTTGTTTTTAGTTGTATCCGATTCAATTTTATCTAATGAATAAGTTACCGCTTTTTGACGTAATTTAATTAATTCTTTAGGGTCTTTTGAGTTGGTTAGGTATAAAACATAGTCCATTACTCGATCTATAAATAAGGAAGATTTTGCAAGTATATTATCCTTAAAGTCAATATTATCGTAATAGTGAGATTTTAAATTAGTTAAATATACATTCGTGTCTTTTATTAACTTGTTATCGTAATACCTTTTGTTTGCCTTTATGAAATGACTTGCTAATTTGTCTTCAGATTTTTTATGAAATAAATCTTCCGTAGTTTTTAAATTGATTAATTCTTTAGCATAAATTTTGTTTAATGCTTGTTCTTCATTAGCATCTTTTGTTTGAAAATATACAACTTGAACAGAATCTAATTTATTTTGAATTGCCGAAACTTCATCAATAAAACTTTGGTATAATTTATTTTCTTCCGAAGTTTTAAAATTTACTAAATTTGATGGATATTCTGGATGAAATTCAAATTCAATATCTTCATTATTGTATATAATATCTATAAACAAGTTTTTATTTACATCATATTCTAAACGTAACATACCTGGTTTAGTACCTTTTGGGATTGCCATTTTAAATTTACCATTCTCAATTACCGCATTATTGAGATATTTTTTATTAACACTATTTAACTGATTTAAAATAATATAAGAGTAATTTTTTATAGGTTTCATAGTACCTCTAATAGTATCTTGTGCAATAACAGAAGTGGAAATAAAAATAAGAAGTAATAGTATTTTTTTAAACATAGTTTCGTTTTTTTTACTTTTTCAATAACCATACCAAAAAAGTAAATGTTCTTTAGCGATTGTAAAAGTAAGAAATTCTATAACATTTTTTAGTTTAATACTAAATTTAACTTAATTTTGTATTAATATAGTCAGAATAGAACTGTTCTAAATAAATTAAATGTTAGATATAAAAACGATACGAAAAGATTTTCCTATACTGCGTCAAACAGTAAACGGCAAACCATTAGTCTATTTTGATAATGCAGCCACGAGTCAAAAACCAAAAGTGGTTATTGATGCAATCACCACTTATTATGAAGAAATAAATTCTAATATTCATCGTGGTGTGCATACTTTAAGTCAGTTAGCAACAGATGCTTATGAAGCAACTAGACTAAAGTTAAAACTTCAATATAATGTAAAACATGTACATGAAATCATTTTTACCAGAGGTACAACCGAAAGTATAAATTTGGTAGCAAGTAGTTTTACTTCTTTAATAAAAAAGGATGATGAAATTATTATTTCTGCTTTAGAACACCATTCTAATATTGTACCATGGCAAATGTTATGTGAAAGAACTGGTGCAAAACTAAAGGTAATACCTATGAATTCTAATGGCGAATTGCTGTTAGATAAATACGAGCAATTACTAAACAAAAACACTAAAATTATTGCTGTAAGTCATGTTTCAAATGCCTTAGGAACTATAAATCCTATAAAAGAAATTATTAAAAAAGCACACAAATTTAATGCCTGTGTATTAATTGATGGTGCTCAAGCAACACCACATATGCAAGTAGATTTTCAAGATTTAGATTGCGATTTTTATTGTGCTTCTAGTCATAAAATGTATGGACCAACTGGTATCGGTTTCCTTTACGGAAAAGAAAGTTGGTTAAACAAATTAACACCATATCATGGTGGAGGCGAAATGATAAAAGAAGTAACTTTCGAGAAAACAACCTATGCCGATTTGCCACATAAATTTGAAGCAGGAACACCAAATATTGAAGCAGGAATTGCTTTTGGAACAGCAATAGATTACATTAACAAAATTGGCTTAGAGAATATTGCTAATTATGAAAATGAATTATTACGTTATGCAACTGAAAAAATGTTGCAAATTGAAGGTTTAAAAATTTACGGAACTTCGAGTAAAAAAGCCAGTGTTATCTCGTTTAATATTGGTGAAATTCATCCGTTTGATATTGGTAGTATTGTCGATAAATTAGGTTTTGCTGTTAGAACTGGTCATCATTGTACACAACCAATTATGGCATTTTTTGGAATTGTAGGTACTATTAGAGCATCGTTTTCTTTCTATAATACAAAAGAGGAAATTGATGGTTTTATTGTTGCTTTAGAAAAAGCGAAGATGATGTTAAGTTAAGTGATTATTTTTACTAATAATTAACTTCCAACTTATCCACAATTTTTCGATTATCAGAAAGTCTAGGTATTTTATTTTGTCCACCGAGTTTACCAATAGATTTCATATAATTTAAAAAACCGTTTTTTTCAACTTTAGAAATTAGTAGTGTTTTTAGAATTTTCCCATCAATTAGATCTTTGTAATACGTATTTTGTTTTACCAATTCTGTATCTAATTTTAAAGCAAATTTTTCTAAATCTTTAGGTTCATTTTCAAATTCAATAAACCATTCGTGATATGGCAAACCGTCTTTTGGTGTTATTTGTGGTGCGACTGTAAATTCATGAATTCTAATGTCCGTATTTTTAATCGCTTCTTGTATGGCAGTTTCTACCTCTTTAACAATAACGTGTTCGCCAAATGCAGAAATGAAATGTTTAATTCTGCCAGAAACTATAATTCTATATGGATTTAAAGAAATAAATTGAATAGTATCCCCAATATTATAAGCCCAAAGACCAGCATTTGTGGAAACAATTAGCACGTAGTTAACGTTAAGTTTTACATCTTTTAATGATATTCTGGTTGGGTTTTCTTCAAAATATTCATCTGCGGGAATAAATTCATAAAAAATACCACCATCTAAAATAAGTAACATTCCTGTTTCATTTTGAATATCTTGAAAGGCAAAAAAGCCTTCACTTGCAGGAAATAATTCAATGGAATCAACTTTTCTTCCGATAAGGTTTTCCATTTTATTTCGATAAGGTTCATAATTAACACCACCATAAACGAAGAGGCTAAAATCAGGAAAAAGTTCCCCTACTTTTTTACCAGAACTTTCGTTTAACCGTTCAAAATACATTTGTACCCAAGATGGAATACCGCCTATAACGGTCATTTTTTCTGGCATTGTTTCTTTAACAATAGCATTTACTTTAGTTTCCCAATCTTCAATGGAATTAGTTTCCCAACTTGGCATTCGGTTTTTTTGTAAATATGCAGGAATAAAATGTGCTGAAATTCCGCTTAATCTACCAACTTTAATGAAACCTGTTTCGTCTAATTCTGGCGAACCTTGTAAAAAAATCATTTTACCATCTATCCAATCTGTTTTTCCTGTTTTATGAATGTAATTTAAAAGTGCATATTTTGTACCATTAAGCATATGTTTCATCGAAACTTTTGTAATAGGTATGTATTTAGCACCAGAAGTAGTGCCAGAAGTTTTTGCAAAATAAATTGGTTTACCTTTCCATAAAACATCTGTTTTGCCATTTATTATTTGTTCTATATATGGTTTTAAACCTTCATAATCTCTTACAGGTACTTGCTTCTTAAATTCTGAGTAAGAAGTAATGTTTTTAAAAGAATGATCTTTACCAAAAGTAGTATTTTTAGCGTTTTCAATTAAATCTATAAAAACTTTTTGTTGCGTTTTAATAGGATTGCTACGCCATTTTTCAATTCGTTTTGCTATTTTTTTGGCGTATATTTTTGAAAAGTAAGATTTAATCATAGTGCAAAATTAATCAAAAAACTAGTTAGAAAATAATGCTAACTACTAATTATTCGAAATCAATAAAATTAGTAGGATTAATAGGATAACCGTCACTCCAAAGTTCAAAATGAAGATGTGGTCCAGTTGTTAAAGAACCTGTAGAACCAGAATTAGCAATTACTTCACCAGATTTTACTAAATCGCCTTGTTCTTTAAAAAGTGTTGCGTTATGTTTATAAACGGATAAGTAACCTTGTTGGTGTTCTAAAATTATAACATGACCTGTTTCAGCGGTAAAATCGGCAAAAATAACCGTACCATTTGCAACTGCTTTAATTGGTGTATTTTGTGCAACAGCAACATCAATCGCAAAATGCTTTTCTTTGGCGTTATAAGTAGTTGTAATTTTTCCTTTTAAAGGTGCAAAAAAAACAATTTCTGTTTTTTTTGTGGCTTTTTCGAATAACGAAAATCGTTCTTTTTCATCTATATAATCTCTAAATTCTTTTTCGTTTTTTGTAGGGTTTAAGTCCACGCCTTCAGAGTTTAATTGCTGTACTATAGAATCTTTATTTAATTCTTCTGTTTTAATATTACCAGTTAAAACATCTTTTATATTTTTTATATATAAAGCGTTAATGGCTAAATTAAGGTCTAAACTATCGACATCTTCCGTTAATTTAGTTGCTGTTTTTTTAAGTTTAGTTGACGAATAACCAGGTATATATTCTTTTAAAGGTGAAAATGCAATTAGTATAGAAGTTAAGAAAATAAGTAGAATTGCAAAAACGCCACCAATAACATATACGTTTAAACGATTTAGTTTAAACGAAACACGTTCTTCTAAGGTGTCTTCATTTAAAATTACCAAACGATATTTTAATATCAGTTTTTCGCGTAATTTACTTTTTGCTTTCTTTTTTTTAGACATTTTACAAAGGTATTAAAGCTTTGTGATATTTTAATTTAATGAAACGTTAAATGTCCGTTACATTTTAGTTATTACAAATTCGGACCTTCTGTTAAGTTCGTGTTCCATTTCGGTACATTTCACGCCATCTTTACATTGATTTATAAGTCTTTTTTCGCCGTAACCTTTACCAGAAATTCTACTTTGGTCAATACCATGATCTATAACATAAAAAATAACGGATTTTGCTCTTTTATTAGACAATACCAAATTATATAAATTTCTACCTCTAGCATCTGTATGCGTACCTAATTCAATAACCATTCTTGGGTATCTATTCATCGTATTTACAACTCGGTCTAATTGATTTGCAGCATCGGGTCTGATTTCCGCACTATTAAAATCAAAGTTTATAACGTTAATGTCTAACATTTGTTTTCCTCTTTTTCTAATAATAAAACTATCGGATAAAGGTATAGTCATTAAAGTTTCTCCTTCATGCACAGATGCCGTAATAAATTGTTTTAAATTTTGTGCATAGTGTTTTTTTTCACCTAAAAGTTCATAACCAGTATCACAAACTGCATGATTGAAGGAGAATTTACCATCTTTTTCGGTAGTAATTTTTTCTATATCTTTTCCGTTTGCATCTTTTAATGTCACTATAGCATATGGTATAGGTTTTTGTGTTTGTTGATCTATTACAATACCGTTAACTTCTTGAAAGCAATCAAAAAGTAAAGGTCTTGTTTCGTTAAAATAGTAAATGTCATCACTACCTTTGCCAGTACTTCTGTTGGAAGAAAAATAACCTGATTTTTTATCTTTATCAAAAATATAGTTAAAGTCATCACCAATACTATTAATTGGTGGTTCTAAATGTAATCTATCCGAAAGATCACCATTTTCATATCTCTTAACGGCATAAATATCTAAACCGCCATAACCTTCATCTGGTCTATTTGAAGAAAAGAATAAGATATCATTATCATCTATATATGGAAACATTTCTCTGTGTTCAGAATTTACTTTTGGGCCCATATTTTTTGGTGTCCCGAAAGAACCATCTGCATTAATATTTACTACAAAAATATCTGTCAAACCTAATGTGCCTGGCATATTAGATGTAAAATACATTTTTTTACCGTCTTTACTTAATGCAGGATGACCGACATCATAACCAGAATCGTTAAAACTTAAAGCCTCTATGTTTTTCCATTGACCAGAAGAAGAAACCGAAGCTCTAAAAATACCAATAGTTGCGTCTTTATCTTTTTCTTTTTTTATTGTATTTTGTTTTCCTTTGATACTTCTTGAAAAATAAACGGTTCTCTGATCTCTAGAAAAAACTACATTTGACTCATTATATTTAGTATTAGGACCAACTAATTTTTTAGGGTTTGTTATTTCACCATTTTTATCAATACTACCTATATATAAATTTAAGAAAGCATTTTTTTTATTTTGTGAGGAATAGATAATTTTATTTTTTCCGAAAAAAGTAGTTCCAAAGTTTTGAAATTCATTGTTTATTTCTACGCTTTTAATCAAAAAACGTTCTGTTTGTTGTTGCGACATTATGGCAAGTGTCATTGTTATAAATAAAATGCTTAAGTAATAAGTTATATTTTTCATAGTACTTTTAATATAAAACAAAAGTTGTTCTTCTGTTTAATAAATATTGTTCTTCGGTACATTTTACACCATTTACACAATCGTTTAATGGTACTGTTTCACCAAACGCTCTACCAGAGATTCGGGTCATAGAAATACCTTTATTGGCGACATATTCGGTAACAGAAAATATCCTTTCTTCGGTTAAACTCATATTGTATTCATCTTCGGCTCTACAATCTGTATGAGATTCTATTTTAATTTTTAGTTCTGGTTCTTCAATTAAACGAATTATTGCCTTATCTAATTGATACGTAAAACGTTTAATTAATTTAGCCTCATTATAATTAAAACCAATTTCATTTACTTTAAGTTGGTTTTTTTCAGAAATTAATTTTTCGGCTATTGTTGGTTTTTTTTTAGGGACGATTTCTGGTGCTTTATCCTTAGTTAAATATAGGTCAATAACATGTGTTTTTGTAGTTGCAATTGTTCTTAAGCTTTTTGTGATGGAACTAAAACCTTCTTTACTACCTTCAATATAATAAGTACTACTACAATCTATGTCAAAATTATATTCACCAGTAGTTTTAACTATAAAATTAGCAATATCTTTACCAATACTATTTTTAAGTAGTACAGTTACATTTTTCAGAATTTTATTAGTGCCATCTATAAAAGTTCTGCCTTCTATTTTTTGAGTACATTTTTCTATAACAACTACGGGTTTTTCAATAACTACCACAGGTTTTTTCTTTACTTTTTCTTTAAAGAAATAAATATCATCATCACCTTTTCCGCCACTTCTGTTAGAAGAGAAAAATCCTTGACGTGTTACAGAATTGAAAATATACGACAAATCATCTGCGTTACTATTTATAGGTTGATCTAAATGTACTGGTTTTGTCACGCCATTATTTTTTACTTGAACAGAATAGATATCTAAACCACCTAAATTATTTTTATGACCATTAGAGGAGAAATATAAATAATTATCTCCCGAAATAAATGGGAACATTTCTTTGCCTTGTGTATTAACATTTGGTCCAAGGTTCATTGGTTCAGAATAGTTATCTTCTGAAAGAATATCTACTACAAAAATATCATTATCACCAAATGTACCAGGCATGTTAGAGGTGAAATATAATTTAGTATTTTCTTTATTTAATGTTGGATGTGCAACATCATATTTTGGACTATTAAAAGGCATTGGTTTAATATCTACCCAATTGCCATTTCTATCGATTGTTGCTTTAAAAATAGCAATTGTTGCTCTTTTTTCTTTGCTCTTTTTTCTTGTTTTTAAACCATGGATGCTTTTTGTAAAAAAAACAGTTTTATTATTAATTGTAAATGCAACATTAGATTTATGTGTGCTAGAATTAGTACCTTTAGAAAAAAGGCGATATTTTTTAACATCTTCATCAATAATATTACCAACAAACAAGTTAAGTATTCTACCGTTGTTAGATGAGGTAAAAACAATTTGATTGTTACCCAAAAAAGTTGTTCCAAAATTTGGATGCCTATTATTTATACTAATATTTTTGATTTCGTAATTTTTAATTTCATCTTGTGCAAAAGCACAGATATTAAAAACGGTTAGAAATAATATTATTGCTATTTTGTTCATTGCCTCTTAATATTTTTAATAATTTTGTTATATATCTAATTTATAGGTTGTTCTTCTGTTCACTAAATGTTCTTTGGTCGAGCATTCTACGTCATTTTTACATTTATTTAGCGGTTTTGTTTCACCAAATGGTGTAGTAATAATACGTTCGTTATTTATACCTGCTTTAATAAAGTAATTACTTACAATGGCTACTCTATTTTCGGTTAACTGCATATTATAGTCAGCCTTACCTCTTGTGTCTGTATGTGATTCAATATATATTTTTAATTTTTGGTTTTGATTCATCAAAATTAACGCTTTTTCTAATTGATACGCATCATAATCTAAAAGTTTACTTGCATTAAAACTAAAACTGATTGTACCCGTAACTACTTGATGTACCATTATTTCTTTATCAATATCTAAATGAATATTCTTTTTGATGACATCGTAATTTTGGTCACCTGTAGTTATATCTATGGTTCTTGATTTATAACCATCTCTAGATGTAGTAATTGAATAAGTTTGTGAGCATTTTAAAGGTAGACTATATCTTGCATTTGATCTAGTAGTAGTTTTTTTTATTTTACCTTCAGTATCTTTTACAACTAAAACGGCACTCGAAATTACATTTCTAACATCTTTATAATGTACCACACCAACAAGATTTTGTTTGCAATTTTTTATTTCTTCTTTCTCTTTTATTTCTTCTTCTTTTATTTCCTTTAGAGAATAAATATCATCTTCACCTTTTCCGCTGGGTCTATTGGAAGACAAAAATCCTGTTCTATTTTTCGGATTAAAAATATAGGAAAAATCATCCCATTTACTATTTATAGGTTCTTGTAGATGAATCCTATTTGTTGCTGTACTTCCGTTTATTTTTACATAATAGACATCTAAACCACCGTAATTATCTTTATGACCATTAGAAGAAAAATATAAAAAACCATCATCGGCAAGAAACGGAAACATTTCTTTTCCTTTGCTATTTACTTCTGTTCCTAAATTTCTTGGTTCTGTGTAAAAACCATTTTTATCTATTCTTACTTCAAAAATATCGTTGTTGCCTAAAGTACCAGGCATATTAGATGTAAAATACAATACAGTGCCATCATCATTAATAGTAGGATGTGCAACATCGTATTTACTACTATTAAATGGCATTGGTTTTATGTTTCCCCATTTTCCGTCTGCTGACAATGTTGCTTTAAAAATTGCTATAGATGCTTTTTTATTATTTTTGGTAGTATTGCTTTTACCGTAAATACTACGTGTAAAGTACATGGTTTTTTTATCCTTGGTAAAACTTGCATTTGTTTCATAGACATTTGTTTTGGTAGATTTTGAAAACAAACTATAATCATTTATATTTTCGCCATTTATATTGGCTACATATAAATCTAAACTTCTACCAGATTTTGAAGTTGTAAATACAATTTGGTCACTACCATAATAGGTAGCACCAAAACTTGGGTATTTGTTATTTAATTCCAAATTAGTTAACTCGTATTTATACTTGTTTTCTTGCGAAAAAAGCGTTGTAAAACTTAAAATAAGTATGAATATTATGTTATTCATTTTGTAAGGGTTTTTTGTTGTTTATTAATTTTCATTATCACTTTTGCAAAAGTAATGCCAAAAAATAATTTGTTAAAGATACAAAGTTATTTATAAAAATTCATTTCATCTAAATATAACCAGACATTATGGGGTAATAAAGGTTGGATGTTTTTTTTGTTTTTTAAAGCATTTCTTATAAAAGTGGATGATATTTCCATAATTGGAGCATCTAATTTATGAATTTTTTTATGATTTTCACTCCCGAAATTTCGGGGTGATTCTTTTTGTTCTTTATAAATCCGTGGATAAACATATATATGATGTTGGCTTAATATCATTTCATAATTTTTCCATTTATGGAAAGATTGTAAATTATCTTGCCCCATAATTAAGCAAAAATCTAAATCTGGGTGTTTTTCTGACAAATGTGCTAATGTTATAACCGTATAATTTGGTTGTGGTAAATCAAATTCTATTTTAGACGCTTTTAATTTAGGATAATCTTCTAAAGCAATTTCTACCATTCGGTATCGATGTGTATCATCTAATAAAGTTTTCTTTTTTTTATGTGGATTATGAGGTGTTACTACTAACCAAACTTCGTCTAAATCAGAATTTTCAACCAAATGATTTGCAATTGCTAGATGACCAATATGTATTGGATTAAAAGTACCGAAATATAAACCTATTTTTTTCAAATTTGTTTAATTGTTTAATTGTTTTTTGTTTAATTGTTTAATTGTTACAAAAACAAATAGACAATTAATTAATTATTATTTAATAAATTTTTTAACGAGATTAAAAGCATTTATTTTTGCAATTTCTAAATCATCGTTTATTAAAATTTCATCAAAATCGTTAGCATACGTAAATTCTTTTTTTGCTTTTGCAACACGTTCTTTAATTTTCTCTTCGGTGTCTGTATTTCTATTTCTAAGTCGTCGTTCCATTTCTTTTATGTTTGGAGGTTTTACAAAAATTGCCAATGCTTTTTTGCCGAATTGTTTCTTTATGTTCAATCCACCAATTACATCAATATCAAAAATTACATTTATACCTTTTTTTCTTATTTGTTTGACTTCTTTTTTTAAAGTACCATAATAATTGTCTTTATAAACTTCTTCAAATTCAATAAATTTATCTTTTTTAATGAGTTTATTAAACTTTTTAGGTGAAATAAAATAATAATCCTTTCCGTTTATTTCTTGCCCTCTTTTTTCACGAGAAGTTGCCGAAACAGAAAACACTAAGTTCAATTCCTTTTGCACCAATAAATGATGTACAATAGTTGTTTTGCCAGAACCGCTTGGTGCGGAGAATATTATTAATTTGCCTTTTTTCATTTTACTATTAACCGCAAAGGTCGCAAAGAATATCGCAAGGTTCGCTAAGTTGATTTATTAATCTTATTATATTCCAACAAATTCTAATTTCAACCTTCTGTCTGCGGTTATCTGCGAAATCTGCGGGAAACTTTTTACAACACGTTTAACAATTGTTCTTTAATTTTTTCTAACTCATCTTTCATTAACACAACATTTTGTTGCATTGGTGCATAATTTGCTTTAGAACCTGTGGTGTTAATTTCTCTACCAATTTCTTGACAAATAAAACCTAATTTTTTACCATTAGATTCGTTTGATTTTAATGCTTTTAAAAAGTATTCTAAATGATTATTTAGTCTTACATTTTCTTCGGTTATATCTAATTTTTCTAAGTAATAGATTATTTCTTGTTCAAATCGGTTTTGATCTACATCTTGTTTTAAATCGTTTAAAGATTTTAAGATTCGGTTTTTTACCGAAGGAATCCTTTCTTCTTCAAACACCACATTGTTTTTACATAATTGCTGTAAAGTTTGGATTCTATTTAGAAAATCTGTTTTTAAAATTTCGCCTTCATCTATTCTAAAACCATCAATATTATTTAGTGCTTCGTCGATTTTTGAATTTACGGTTTTCCATTCGGTTGCATCTAATTCTTCTTCTAATGAACTTAATACATTTGGTAATTTTGTTGCTATGTCGATTGCTTTTTCGTCAGAAATTGTAGCAATCGCTTTTAATTGTTGAATATAATCTTTAACAATCTCGGTATTAATGATATTTAAATTTTCACCACTTGTATGTTCAACATAAAGATTAAAAACTACTTTGCCTCTAATTAATTTAGTGGCAATTTTTTTACGAATTTCTAATTCTTTATCTTTAAACGGATTATTAATTCGCACATTTAAATCTAAATTTTTAGAATTTAAGGTTCTAATTTCAATGATAATCTTTTTACTATTTACTATAAATTCGGTTTTACCGAAACCTGTCATTGATTTAATCATAAATTTGTTTTAAGATACTATACTTTTAACTCGTCTTTACTTTTTTTGGTTTTGTTACCAAATATACTCCGACAAAGATAAGCAATGTTGCTATAATTTTAACACTATTTAATGAATCACTTTTAACCGATAATGCATAAATGGTTGCAAAAACAGGTTGTAAATATATAAAGATGCTAACCGTAGTTGGTTTTAATTTTTTAATGGCAATAAGATTAAATAAATAGGTTATAAAAGTGGTAAAAACAATTATAAATAAAATCTTTAAAATAATAAGGTTAGATAATGTGTCTATTTGCACTTCTTTTAATTGTTGAATTCCGAATGGTACAACCATAATTAAACCAAAAGTGTACAACCATTTTGCTAAGTGTAACGGATTGTATTTGGCAGTTAAATTTTTAACTAAAATTAAATAGAATGCGTAAGATGTTGCATTAATAAAAATTAAAAAGTTACCAAGTAATGCATTATTACCTGCACCTAAATTTTTACCATATAAAATTAATATACTCGCTCCGAAAAGACCAATAATTACACCTATAATTTTAATGATGGCCATTTTTTCTTTTAGAAAAATACTTGCCAACAAAAGTACTAAAATCGGTGTCGTTACCATTATTACAGCGCCACTTATTGGCGTAGTTAAACTTAAGCCTTTAAAAAAAGTAAGCATATTTAATGCAACTCCAAAGACGGCAGCAATAAAAATTTTAAGAAAATCTTTTGGTGCTATTTTCTCTTTTTTAATAAAAAAACTTGTTACCCAAAATAAAATAGTAGCACCAAAAACTCGTAATGTAATAAAACCAAAAGGTTTTATATATTGAGGCATAACATCTTTGGCAACTGTAAAACTTACGCCGTAAATTACTGCTGTTATTGCAGCGAGAATTAATGCTATTTTTCTTGAAACCAAATTGTTGAATCCGTATTGTTTGGTGAAAGACTTAAGACCGCTTCGCTTAAAGACATAAGATGCAAGACTAAATCGTAACTAATTGATAATCTTTTCTTTTAAGAAATTAAAAAATATTCTTATTGGAAAATTATTCCTTTGAGATATTTGGTGTCTAGATTTTTTTTAAAACTACCTTTAATAATAACACGAATTTTTAACTTTAGGCACTCTAAACTTTAAATACTTTAGGCACTAAAAAATTGTCTTTGAGGCAACTTTATAATTTTTCAAAAGAAATTATTTTTTAGTTTCTGTTTCCTTTTTTTCTTCTACCTTTTTTTCTTCTTTATTGTCTGTTGCTTTTACTTCTTCTACTTTTTCTTCGGAAGGTTCTACGTAAGAATTATTTAATTCTTTTAAAATATCGTAGGTAATATCTACATCTTCATGACCATACATAACTGAACCGTTTAATTCAACCGTACCTAAAATAAATTTATAACCATTGTCTTTTGCGTATTTTTTTACGAAATCATTTACTTTTTTAGATACTTTCTCTAAACTTTTTTGACTTTCGCCTTGTAAAGTATATTGTGCATTTTGCCTTTGTTGTTGAATAAAATTATTTTCTTGATTTAATTCATTCATTTTTTTATTTAATTGTCTTTTAGACATTTTTTTTACTTTTTCTTGAAAAGCAGTTTCCATTCTAGTTAACTCTGCTTGAATTTGAGTAGATCGTTCTTTTAAAACTGCTTCCGCTGCTTTAGTACCTTTATAGTCTTGAATTAATTTTTCGGTATTTACAAAACCTATTTTTTGAGTACAAGATGTTAATGTTAAAACACTTATAAGTACAATTATAATTTTCTTCATTTTAATTAGTTTTATTATTTAGTATAAATTTGCTGGCAAAAGTAAGCTATTATTCATAAATACGAATTGAAAATAACAATAATCAGAGCAAATACTTACTTTTTTAAATTGTTTTCTCGCAAAGTCGCAAAGACGCTAAGGTTATTACGGTTTGTAAGACGTAAGTGTTTGCTTTGTAAATATAGATTGAACTTACATATTCTCTTTTTTTCTTTGCGTCCTTGCGACTTTGCGAGATTAAAAACAAAGTATGAGTTTATCCTGCAACAATAATGCTATATTTGTTCTCCATATTTATATTTAATGAAATTTAACCTATTTTTTCTAATCGTATTATTACTTTTTACAGTTTCTTGTAAAGAGTATTTAGTTAATAAAAGGGATGATAATTCACTTACAAAAACAGAAGAAAATGCTATAAATTATTCTAGTTTAGATGCGTATCCGTTATTGCCTGAATGTGTAAATATTACCAATCGTATTTTACAAAAAGATTGTTTTTATAAGCAATTAACTAGTAGAATTCAAAATACTTTAGATGAAAATTTATTGGCGATAAACCAAAATATTCAAGATACTATTTGGGTGAAAATAAACATAAACTCTTTAGGGAAAACTAGAGTAAAAACGATTATAGTTACCGATAATATTAAAGAATATTTGCCGAAATTAGATAGTGTTTTAAATATAAGTATTGATAAATTACCAATTTTAAAACCTGCTATAAAATTAGGAATACCAGTAACTTCTGAATTCTCTTTGCCAATTTTACTTCAAAATAATTAATTTTTTCGTTGAATACAATAAATAGACAAAAGTACAGTCTTTTAAACTGCACTTAAAATAACAAATTGTAAACTATATATCTTAAAACTTTGATAAATTCAACTTAAAAAAAACGGCATTATAACATGTAACAGAAAAAAACTAATTTAGCAAAGTGCAAAAATCAACTTTAGAAATACAAGTACAAACCTTACCAGATTCACCTGGCGTTTATCAGTATTTTGACAAAGAGGAAAAAATATTATACGTTGGTAAAGCAAAAAACCTTAAAAAAAGAGTTGCTTCTTACTTTACCAAAACTCATGAAAACGGCAAAACTAGAGTTTTAGTAAAAAAAATAGTTTCGATAAAACACATTGTGGTAGAAACCGAAACCGATGCTTTATTATTAGAAAATAACCTAATAAAAAAGTATCAACCACGCTATAATATTTTAATGAAAGACGATAAATCGTATCCGTTTATTTGCATTAAAAAAGAAGAATTTCCGAGAGTTTTTATCACGCGTCGTGTAATAAAAGATGGTTCGGAATATTTTGGCCCTTATACATCGGTCAGAACCGTTAGAGCAATTTTGTCTTTAATAAAAGAATTATATCCGTTAAGGACTTGTAATTTTAAATTAACGGAACAAAATATTCAAAATAAAAAATACAAAATCTGTTTAGAATATCATATAAAAAACTGCAAAGGTGCTTGCGAAGGTTTGCAACAAGAAGCACATTATAGAGAAGATATTAGCGCTATTAGAAACATTATTAAAGGTAATTTTGCTTCGTCTTTACAGAAATTTAAAGATTTAATGTTCGATTTCTCGGAAAAAATGGAATTTGAAGAAGCTCAAAAAATAAAAGAAAAACTCGCTAGTTTAGAAAATTACCAAGTAAAATCGACTATTGTAAATCCTAAAATTACTAATGTAGATGTATTTTCGATTATATCGGATGAAAGTTTTGCTTACATAAACTTTTTTAAAATTTCTAACGGAAATATTATTCAAAGTCACACCACAGAAATCAAAAAAAAATTAGCCGAAACCGATAAACAAATATTAGAATACGCTATTGTAGAAATAAGACAACGATTTCAATCGATAACTAAAGAAATTTACGTGCCTTTTAAAGTGAATTTAGGCGAAGAAATTAAAGTAACGATACCAAAAGTTGGCGATAAAAAACGGATTATAGATTTGTCAATCCGCAATGCAAAATACTTTAGACAAGAGCAATTTAAGCAAATAAAAATCATAGATCCAGAGCGACATGTAAACCGAATTATGTCGCAAATGAAAAAAGATTTACGCTTAATTGTAGAACCAAGACATATAGAGTGTTTTGACAATTCTAACATTCAAGGAACGCATCCTGTTGCGGCTTGCGTAGTTTTTAGAAACGGAAAACCAAGTAAAAAAGAATACCGAAATTTTAATATAAAAACCGTTGTTGGTCCAGACGATTTTGCTTCTATGGAAGAAGTTGTCTATAGAAGATACAAACGTTTGTTAGACGAAAAACAATCTTTACCACAACTTATTATTATAGATGGTGGAAAAGGACAATTATCATCGGCTTTAAAAAGTTTAGACAAATTAGAATTACGAGGTAAAATTGCCATTATCGGAATCGCAAAACGTTTGGAAGAACTTTTTTATCCTGATGATCCAATTCCGTTATATTTAGACAAAAAATCTGAAACTTTAAAAATAATTCAACAATTACGAAACGAAGCACATCGTTTTGGTATAAATCACCACAGAAATAAACGTAGTAAAGCCGCAATCAATTCCGAATTATTTAATATTGACGGAATCGGCACCAAAACAGTAGAAAGTTTACTACAAAAATTAAAATCTACTAAAAGAGTAACAAATGCTAGTTTAGAACGTTTAACTGAAATAATAGGTAGAGATAAAGCACAAAAAGTTTTTGATTTTTTTAAAACAAAAAATTAACTTTTCCTTTTCTTTATGTTTTATTAAAGTTAACTACATTTGAATAAAAATTATCTTATGAAGAAAATTGTCTTAATTTTCTTTTTTCTCTTTTCTGTTGTTGGGTTTTCTCAAGAAAGTCTAAGCGAAAAATTATTGCGAAATAAAACAAATTCAGCAACCAACAAAACCAAAAAAGATTTAAAAGTTGGGTTAGTACTTTCTGGTGGTGGCGCAAAAGGTTTTGCGCATATTGGTGTTTTGAATATTTTAGAAGAGATTGGTATTAGAGTAGATTATGTTGGCGGCACAAGTGCAGGAGCAATGATTGGTGGTTTATATGCTTCGGGTTATAGTGCTAAACAAATAGATTCTATTATTAGATCGTATGATTTTAATGAATTAATTCAAGATAAAATACCAAGAAATCAATTTACATTATTTCAAAAAGAAAATTCTGAAAAATACGCATTAACATTACCAATTAAAAATTGGCAAATAGGTTTACCATTAGCATTATCTAAAGGTCAAAATATGTTAAATGAATTAACTAAGTTAACCAAACACGTACATAATATTAATGATTTCACAAAATTACCAATTCCTTTTTACTGTGTTGCAACCGATATTGAAACTGGCGAAAAAGTGATTTTAGAAGATGGTTTTTTACCATTAGCTATTAAAGCAAGTGGCGCTTTTCCGACCTTATTTGAACCCGTAGAAATTAACAATAGACTTTTGGTAGATGGCGGCATTGTAGATAATTTTCCTGTAGATATTATGGAAGCAAAAGATATGGATATTATCATTGGTGTTGATGTACAAGACAATTTGGGTACTCGCAAAAATTTAGACTCTGCTCCAAAAATAATTATGCAAATCATTAGTTTTCAAATGTATACCGATGCAGAAAAGCATAAAGATATTACAGATGTGTACATACGACCTAATATTTCAAATTATAATGTATTATCCTTCGATAAAATTGCAGAAATAATAGATGAAGGCGAAAGAGTTACTTTAAAAGAAAAAGAATATTTAGAAGCAATTGCTTTGCAACAAATAAAAAAACCTGTAAATAACAACATTATTGTTAAAAGTACCGATAAAATATATATAGAAAGTATTGAAGTAACTGGCCATGAAAATTATACTAGAAATTATATTTTATCAAAATTAAATTTAAAAGGAAAAGATTCTATTACTTATAATGAATTTAATCATTGTGTAAAAGGACTATCTGCAACAGGTAATTTTAAAAGTATTGACTATAAATTTACGGCATTGCCAAATAATAAAAGTATTATAAGTTTTAATTTAAAAGAAAACGACATATCAAATTCACTACATTTAGGTGTACATTATGATGATTTATATAAAACAGGAGTTTTGGTAAATTTTACCTCAAAACACGCACTAACTAATAATGATATATTTTCTTTCGATGCCATTTTTGGAGATAACTTAAGATACAATTTAGATTACATTGTAGATAATGGTTTTTATTGGCAATTTGGTTTTAAATCAAGATACAATAGTTTTAAAAGAAATTTTATTATCGACAAAACTAATAATTTTTCGATATTCTCTATTAACCAACAACTAAAATATTCCGACTTTTCTAACCAACTATACCTACAATCTAAATTTAAAGAAAGAATAGGATTAAAAATAGGATTAGAACATAAGTATATAAGAGTTTTTACAGATAATGATATTACTAACAGTAAAGATTTTTTCGATAATAGAAGTTACTATAATATTTTTGGCGAAATAATATTAGACACCTATGATTCTAAGAATTTCACTAAAAAAGGATTTTATTTTAAAGCAGATTACAAATTATATTTTGCGTCTTCAAAATTTGATAAAGGCGAAGAATTTAATGCTTTTTCACAATTAAAAGCAAAATTTGGTTACGCTTATACTTTTTTGGATAAATTAACCATACAATCAATAAGTAATATGGGTTTAACCATAGGCGATAATACAGCTGTTTTTAATTATTTTTTAGGCGGAAATAATGAAAATTTCATCAATAATTTTGTGCCATTCTACGGTTATGATATTGCAGATATGAGTAATACTGCATTTATACAATCGGCTGCAACTTTAAGATATGAAATTATTACAAAAAATTACATATCATTTACAGGAAATGTTGCTGGAGTAAACAAAAATATTTTTACAGAAGGTTCTGTTTTTGAAGATTTAAAAACAGGTTATGCCATTGGTATCGGTAATAAATCTATAATTGGCCCAATTGAATTAAAATATGCATGGTCGCCAGATAATAACCAAAGTTATTGGTATTTTAATATCGGATTTTGGTTCTAAATTTTAACATAAATTAATGATTTTATAAATCCACATACTAACTAAATTCTATTAAAATGAAATTAACAAAATATCTATTTTTGGTACTTATTATAATATTAATAAGTATTGTTTCTTGTGAAACAGAAACCACAAAAACAGCACAAGGTATCAACCTTTCTAATATGGACACTTTA
>CAYQTF010000027.1:0-23302 GCA_964420345.1 uncultured Flavobacteriaceae bacterium | reverse complement strand
CTAAAATATGTGATGAAATTATATGAAAATAAAATTCTTGAAAAAATTTATTTTTATTTTTTCAATTTATTTGAACTGTGAATAATGCGGGTTAAGAAGGTTTTGGACAGATAAAGTCTGTGTAAACCTTCTACTTATTCGTTAAAAAAAGGTTAATTATCTTTAGTAAAAAATGGTTTAAAAAACATTTTGTAAATTTGCTTGAATTATTATAAAAATAAACAAACTTTTTGTTCGTTAATAAACGCAAAAGTTAAGACAATTTGTAACTATTTAGTGCCTAAAGTATTTATCCCGAAGTCTCGGGAATAAGTGCCCAGAGTTTTAAAAGTTGTACTATATAAGTAACGATTTTATTTAATTCGCTAATTTTATAGTTAAAAATAATTTTAACTATAGGCACTGAACAAATCATAATATAACAAGTATGGCTAAAGAAAAATATTTTTATGATTCAGATACCTTATCTTATAAAAAAGTAACGGTAAAACAATCATATAAAATTAAAAAAGGGATTTTTATTATAGCTGGTGTCGTATTAACTGCATTTTTAGGTTGGGTTGTATTTAGTCAAATATTTCAATCACCAAATGAAAAAGCATTAGCACGTGAATTAGAAAATAGTAAATTACATTATAATTCATTAAATAAAAAATTAAAAGTAATTGAAGAAATTACCGATGACATAGCAAATAGAGATAATAATATTTATCGATTATATTTTGAAACTAATCCAATACCATTAGAACAACGTAAAGCAGGTTTTGGTGGTGTAAACAGGTATAAAGATTTAGAAGGTTTTAGTAATTCGGAAATGATTATTAGTACTACAAAAAAATTAGAAAACTTATCGAAACAGTTAAAAATACAGTCCGAATCTTTAGACGAAATTGTAGAATTAGCAAAAAACAAAGAAGAAATGTTGGCATCAATTCCTGCAATTATGCCTGTAAAAAAAGGCACATTAACAAGAATGGCATCTGGTTACGGTATGCGAATGCACCCAACATTAAAATATAGAAAAATGCACGAAGGCATGGATTTTTCTGCTAAAACAGGAACGCCAATTTACGCTTCAGGAAATGGAACTGTTACAGTTGCTAAAAGAAGTGCCACATATGGTAATGTAGTTTATATTGACCATGGTTATGGTTACGAAACTCGATATGCACATATGAATAAATTAAAAACGCATAAAGGTAAAAAAGTAAAACGAGGCGAAATTATAGGTTTAGTTGGCAATACTGGTAGATCTGTAGCACCACATTTGCATTATGAAGTTAGGTATAATGGTAAAGCGGTAAACCCAATGGGTTATTATTTTGGTAATTTAACACCTAAAGAATTTGCTGCAATGCAAAAAGCATCTCTACAAGAAGGACAATCGTTTGATTAATTATGGGTTAAAGGTGTTTGGTAAAGGGTGAAAGTTTACACCTTAAATTCTATCAAAAAAAATTAAACTTAAATGCACTTTTAAATTTATTCAATAAAAAAACTCAATGAAAAACAAACTTATTTTAGCAATACTTTATTTAGGATTAGCAACAGTTTATGCACAAGAAATAAATTCATCAAAAGAATCCATTACCATAATGGCAGTTGGTGATATTATGATGGGTACAACCTTTCCGAACAAAAGTTATATGCCAAAAGATGGTGTAGATCCTTTTGCTAAAGTATTAGAAACGTTTTCTGAAGCAGATATTTTATTTGGTAACTTAGAAGGTACATTAACCGATACGGGCAAAAATGCCAAGCACTGTAAAGATCCATCTAAATGTTATTCGTTTAAAATGCCAACTAAACTTGCTAGGTATTTAAGTACAGCAGGTTTTGATGTAATGAGTATTGCAAACAATCATATTGGTGATTTTGGGCAATTAGGCATTACAAATACAAAAAGAACTTTAGATGAAAACGGAATTGCGTATGCAGGAGTTTTTTCAAAACCTTATACAACGTTTGTAAAAAATGGTGTAAAATATGGTTTCGCTGCTTTTGCTCCAAATAGAGATTGTTTAAAAATTCATAATATTGCCAAAGCAAAAGAAATTGTTAGCAAATTAAATGCTACTTGCGACATTGTAATTGTTTCTTTTCATGGTGGTGCTGAAGGTTCTAAACATACACATGTAACTAGAAAAACAGAAATGTTTTACGGTGAAAACAGAGGTAATGTTTACAAATTTGCACATGCAGTTATTGATGCTGGTGCTGATATTGTTTTAGGTCATGGGCCACATGTTAGTAGAGCAATAGAAGTTTATAAAAATAAATTTATTGCCTATAGTATGGGTAATTTTTGTACTTACGAACGTTTTAACTTAACTGGTATAAAAGGTTACGCTCCAATTTTTAAAATTGAACTAGATAAAGGTGGCAATTTCCTTCACGGAAAAATTATTTCAGCAAAACAGCGTGATGGCGTTTATCCGTATTTAGACGAAACTCAAGCGGCTTTTAAGGAAATTAAAAGATTGACATTAGCAGATTTCCCAGAAAATAAATTACAATTTTATGAAGATGGTTCTTTTTATTTAAAATGATTTTTAGGTTAATAGTTTTAGGTAAAAGATAAAAGTATAAGTTTTCTTAAAATAAATTTTCTTAAATTTGTAATTAATTCTTTTGCCTGAAGTTAGAAACTAAAGACCAAAGATCAAAAACCAAAGACCAAAAATGCACATAGATTTACAAGGCAAACAATATTATAAAATAGGCGAAGTTGCTAAAGCATTTGGTGTAAACACTTCTTTAATTCGTTTTTGGGAAGGTGAATTTAGTATTATTAAACCTAAAAAAAATAAAAAAGGCAATCGTTTATTCAGACAAGATGATATCAAGAACTTACAACTTATCTATCATTTAGTAAAAGAAAAAGGATTTACTTTAGAAGGGGCAAAAAAGAAATTAAAAGAAAAACCACAAGCAATAAAAGGTAATCATGATATTATTGCTCGTTTAGAAGGCATTAAAGCAGAATTAATTAATTTTAAAGATCAACTATAAACTAACTAAAAAAATATTATTATGAAAAAATGGCTTATCCCAGTAATTGTTATCGGACTTCTTGTTTTTGCATTTTTTAAATGGGGAATTGGAATAAATAATGAAATCATTGAAAAAGAAGGTGTTGCACAAGCACAATGGGCAAATGTAGAAAGTTCTTATCAACGTAGAGCAGATTTAATTCCAAATCTTGTTGCAACCGTAAAGGGTTATGCTGAACATGAAAAAGAAACTTTAGAAGGCGTAATTAAAGCAAGAGCAGAAGCAACCAAAACAACCATAAATGCAGGTGAAATGACTCCAGAAAAAATGGCAGCATTTCAAAAAGCACAAAGCGGCATTACTGGCGCATTAAGTAAATTAATGGTTGTGGTTGAAAGATATCCTGATTTAAAAGCAAATCAAAGTTTTTTAGAATTACAAAGTCAATTAGAAGGAACCGAAAACAGAATTAACGTAGAACGTAATAGATATAATAATTTAACAGGAATATATAATATTTTTATAAAAAAATTTCCAACTAATTTAGTTGCAAGTAATAGAGGTTTTAAAGCAATGAATTTATATAAAGCAGAAGCAGGAAGCGAAAAAGCACCTAAAGTTGAGTTTTAAGAATTATTTTGGTTCTAGTTTAATATTCAGTGTTATTTTCGATTTCAAATAAAAATAGGTACTATCTAATAAAGTGTTTAAAGTTTAAAATCTTGGAGTTCGAAGAACCTCAAGATTTTTTTCTTTTAATGGATGATTTTAATTCATCTAAATTCATGAAGTCATTAGGATTATTCTCAATGTCTAACAATCGTTTATCTAAAAGGTCTTTATGATTATTACTTAATTCAGAATTTTCTTGAATTTCTAATAAATATAACTGAAAATCTTCCACAGAATTAAACTCCGTTTTTTTTAATTTTTTATTGTAATTGTAGTCATAGATGCAATTATTAATACTCAAATATACAAAATCTTATCAAACAACCATTAAATTACAACCTCTAATATCGCTATTGTCAAAACGACCTAAAATCTCAAAACTATTATCACTAAACGTTTTTCCTAAATCTTGCGTAGCAATAAAGGAACAAGAATTTACATTTGCTAAATCAATAATATTTATGCCACCTGCTTTTTGATGTGGTAAAAAAGTCAACGAATCTTCGGTATCTCTAATACTGATTTTTAGCCAATTTGGCGTGTTAAAAATACCGTTTCCGAAAGAATATGCTTGACTTAATAATTCTGTCATTCCGTATTCTGAATGGATTTTTGAAACTCCAAAACCGTTACATAATTTTTCATGTAATTCTGTTCTTATAATTTCTTTTCGTCTGCCTTTCATTCCACCAGTTTCCATAATAATGGTGTTTTTAAAATTGAATTGTTGTTTTTCAATTAAATCTAACAAAGCAAAGGAAACACCAATTAATAGTATCTTTTCTCCTTTTTTATCTAAATCGGTTAATTTTTGTGCTAATTCGTCTAAATTATTTAAATAAAAACCACTATTCGGGTTGTTTGTTTTTTTGATTAAATCAGTAACCATATAAACCAAAGAAGAACCTTTACGCTCTAAATAATTTGGCAATAATGCTAAAATAGTATAATCTTGTATGTTTCCATAAAAAGATTTAAAACCTTTTAAATAACTGGTTTTATAGATTTCTAAATCCGTAATATAATGTTTGCTTAAATTCTGACTGGTTGTGCCACTACTAAAAAACGTCTCTTTTATAGAATGCTTATTACTTACTATTTTATGCGATTTAAAAAAGGAAATCGGTAAAAACGGAATTTCATTTAAAGCCGTTACCTCTTCCGTTTTAATGTTTAAAAGATGTACAAACTTTTTATAAACTTCGTTATTTTCCGCTTGAAAGCGAAATATTTTTAAGGCAATAGCAAGAAATTGAGCATCGTTTTTTATGTTAAAAATTTCCTGATAATTCATTGTAACCTAGTATTTAGAAAAAAACTGTAACTACTCAGTCAGAAAATTTTATACAAATCCACAAGTTTATCTGACTAGAAACAGATTTTAAAATTATTTAAACCAATCTGTGAAATCTGTGAAAATCTGCGTGACATTTTTTATCTACTGAACAGTTATACAAAACTACAAATTAGCGATGTAAATGTTCTTATTTATTTGTAATTTTGCCATTCGAATTTTTAAAAACAAAAACATGTCATTTAATATAAAAAATGTTTTAGCTCAATTAGGAGTAAAAGATGTAAATAATGGAGTTTCAACAGGTTCAAATAATTTTGGTTCTGGAGAAACAATTGAATCTTTTTCGCCAGTTGATGGTAAATCTATAGGAAAAGTTACAACTGCAACACAAGAAGATTTCGATAAAGTAATCGAAACTGCCAAAAGTGCATTTAAAGAATTTAGAGAAATTCCTTCACCATTAAGAGGTGAATATGTACGTCAGTTTGGCGATAAATTAAGAGAATTAAAACAACCTTTAGGTGAATTAGTTTCTTACGAAATGGGTAAATCTTTACAAGAAGGTTTAGGCGAGGTGCAAGAAATGATTGACATCTGTGATTTTGCAGTTGGCATGTCTAGACAATTATATGGCTTTACGATGCATTCAGAAAGACCTGGTCATAGAATGTACGATCAATATCATCCGTTAGGCATTGTTGGTATTATATCCGCTTTTAATTTCCCAGTTGCGGTTTGGGCATGGAATACTGCTTTAGCTTGGATTGCTGGTGACGTTTGTATCTGGAAACCATCTGAAAAAGCACCTTTATGTAGTATTGCTTGTCAGAATATAATTGCAGGTGTTTTAAAAGATAATAATTTACCAGAAGGAATTTCTTGTATTATAAATGGCGATTATAAAGTTGGCGAAATGTTGACTTCAAATAAAAATGTACCTTTAATTTCGGCTACAGGTTCAACCAGAATGGGTAAAATTGTGGCACAACAAGTTGCTGGTCGTTTAGGTAGAAGTTTATTAGAATTAGGCGGAAATAATGCAATTATTATTACACCAAGTGCAGATTTAGATATGACAATTATCGGTGCTGCTTTTGGTGCAGTTGGTACTTGTGGTCAACGTTGTACTTCAACCAGAAGATTAATTATACACGAAGATGTTTATGATGTTGTACGTGATAAATTAGTTGCTGCTTATGGACAATTAAAAATCGGTTCTTCTTTAGACGAATCTAATCATATTGGTCCTTTAATCGATAAAGAATCGGTTGCAACTTATCTGAAAGCAATTCAATCTGTAAAAGATCAAGGTGGAAAAATGTTGGTAGAAGGAAAATTACTTACTGGCCAAGGTTATGAAAGTGATTGTTACGTGTCACCTAGTATTGCTGAGGTTGAAAATCATTATCAAATAGTACAACACGAAACTTTTGCACCGTTATTATTCTTAATTAAATATTCTGGTGATTTAGAAAACGCAATAGAATTACAAAATGGTGTGGCTCAAGGTTTATCATCGGCAATTATGACAAATAATATGCGTGAATCTGAAAAATTCTTGTCTTATGCAGGATCAGATTGTGGTATCGCAAATGTAAATATTGGTACAAGTGGTGCTGAAATTGGTGGTGCTTTTGGTGGCGAAAAAGATACTGGTGGCGGACGTGAATCAGGTTCTGATGCTTGGAAAGTATATATGAGAAGACAAACAAATACTATAAATTATACAGATAGTTTACCTTTAGCACAAGGGATTAAATTTGATTTGTAGTTATTAGCACGCAGATTTTATAGATTTTTTATGATGAAATTTTGAATCTATGTTATTAAAGATAGTTAAATTAAAACCCTACCAGTGTTTTTATTCTTATGAATATTAACGCTGGCATGGTTAATATTTAAAACCGTTTAGTATTTGCTAAACGGTTTTTTTGATGAAAATTTAATCTGCGAAATCTGTGAGAATCTGCGTGCAACATTTTTTTTTGGCATAAATCTTGACTAATTCATTCTATAAAATGGCATTACAAAATTCGATTTATTTTAAATTTTATATATTGTAATCCATAAAAATAAATAATAATGAAAAATTTTAAAATAATTATAGGGGTATTTTTATTGTTTGGTCTATTCAGTTTTATCGAAATACAAGACGATATTTGGAAAGCACCAGTAGAAGCAAAAAAGATTAAAAACCCAGTTGTAAATTCAAGCGAATCTATCGCTAAAGGGAAAAAACTATTCCGTTCCCGTTGCGCTGTTTGTCATGGTACTAAAGGTCTTGGCGATGGTCCAGGCGGAAAAGCATTAGATCCAAAACCAGAAAGTTTAATTACCAATTTGGTACAAAATCAAACGGATGGCGAAATATTTTGGAAAGTTACCAATGGTAGAAACGATATGATAAAATGGGGTCCAATATTAACCGAAAAACAACGATGGGATTTGGTTAATTATATGCGAACGTTAAAATAATTAATTTGGTTATGACGCAAACTATAACTCACACCGTGACTCAAAGTCACGGTGTGAGTTTTTTAATTTTATATATTATTAATAATCAATTCATTTCAACAGAATACTATATCTTTGCAAAAAAATAAAAACAATGTCAAAAGAACAAAAATCGTCGCGAGGACGACAAGACAGCAACAAAAAATCTTCCTCTAAAAATAAATTCGGAAATAAAAAAGATAAAAATTATCGTATTAATCCGAATAACATCAAAAATTATAAAAAGAAACCTTCAAAAGATACTTCAAAAAACGAAGAGATCAAAAAAGGAATTCGTTTAAATAAATATATTGCAAATGCAGGTATTTGCTCTCGTAGAGAAGCAGATGTTTATATTGCCGCTGGTAATGCAAGCGTAAATGGTAAAATCATTGTCGAAATGGGTTATCAAGTACAACCAGACGATATTGTAAAGTTTGATGGACAATCTTTAACACCTGAGACAAAACAATATATTTTATTAAATAAACCTAAAAACTACATCACCACAATGGATGATGAACGTGGCAGAAAAACAGTGATGGATTTGGTTGGTGCTGCTACCAAAGAACGTATTTATCCTGTCGGAAGATTAGACAGAGCGACAACAGGTTTATTGCTTTTTACAAACGATGGCGAATTAACTAAAAAGTTAACACACCCAAAACATAATGTACGTAAATTATACCATGCAACTTTAGATAAAAAATTAAAAATGAGTGATTTGCAAAAAATTGCAGCAAATTTTGTCTTAGAAGGGAAAATGGTTTTTGTAGATGATATTTCTTATGTAACTGGTAAACCAAAACATGAAATTGGTATCGAAATTCATTCTGGTAGAAACAGAATTGTACGTAAAATATTTGCTCACTTTGGTTATAAAGTAACAAAGTTAGATCGTGTTATTTTTGCAGGTTTAACTAAGAAAAATTTACCAAGAGGTTTTCATAGACATTTAACTAAACAAGAATTGAATTATTTGAAGATGATATAAGGTTATTGGTTTTAATTTGTGTTTTTAATAAATCTAATAGTATGGATAACAAACAATTAATTCAAAAATTTTACGAAGCATTTTCAAAAGCAAACGCTAAAGATATGATTTCTTGCTATCATGATGAAATTGAATTTGAAGATCCTGCTTTCGGAAAACTAAAAGGTAAAGACGCTAAAAACATGTGGAAAATGTTACTTTCTAGAAATAGCGATATTAAAGTAACCTATTCAGATATAAAAGTTGAAGAAAATAATGGTTCTGCTAATTGGAAGGCAGTCTATTATTATGGTTCACAAAAACGAAAAGTAATTAATAATATCAATGCAAACTTTACCTTTAAAGAAGGTAAAATAATAAAGCATACCGACGTTTTTAGCATGTGGAAATGGTCAAAACAAGCATTAGGTTTTAAAGGTATGTTGTTAGGTTGGACTCCTTTTTTGAAGAATAAAGTGCAAGCAATGACCAATAAATTATTAAAAGAGTTTACGAGTAACTTATAATTATTTTACACAGATTTCACGGATTGCATTGATTATTAAATAGTTAAATTTTTACAGATTAATCTCGTACCGATACTTCGGTATCGGGAGCATAGTAAATTAACAATCAACAAAATATTTTAAGTAGTGAAATCCGTATCTTTTAACTTTTATCTGACTGAATAGATGCTACTTTAAAACAAATAGTTGCTAAACTACTCTTAATAGTGGATTTGTTTTTGTAATTTTGCGCACTAATTTTTAAACAATTCATACAAATGGCAATTTTAGGTAATATAAGAAAACGTCCTATATTTTTAGTAATGATTATTGGTTTAGCACTTTTTGCATTTGTAGTAAGTGGTATATTTACTGATAGTGGTCCAAGCAGAGATAATATAGGTTCTATTAATGGTAATGACATAAGCGGTGAAGAATTTGCAAGAAGATTAGAAGCACAAAGAAATAGAAATCAAAATGGTTCTTCTATCCAAAACGTAAATTCAGTATGGAATGCTTTAGTTAGAGAAAAAATATATGAAGAGCAAATAGAAAAATCTGGAATTACAGTTTTAGAAAATGATATTTGGAACTCTATGATTAACAATCCTGCATATCAAAACAGTCCTAATTTTAAAAACGAAGAAGGTCTTTTTGATGAAAATAAATTAAAAGAATTTATTGCTACAATGAAAAGTACACCGCAAGATAAACTTAATTGGTTAAATGCTGAAAAAGGGATTGTAAATTCACTTAAGCAAACTTCTTTTGACAATTTAGTAAAAGCAGGTTTAACCGCTTCATTAAAAGAAGGGCAACAATTTTATACTTCAAATAATACTAGTGCAGATATTAAATATGTTTATGAACCTTACACTTCTATTAAAGAAGTGGAAATTAGTGATGCAGAAATCACAGCATATATAAAAAATAATGCCGATAAATTTGAAGTGGAAGCATCACGAGAAATAGAATATGTGAATTTTGAAGTTAAACCTTCCGCAGAAGATATTGCAAAAGTTAGAAATGACCTTACTGTATTAATAAATGATTTTGTTGAAGATGGTACTACTATTAAAGGTTTAAAAAACACAACAGATTATGTAAGTTTTGTAAACGAATTTTCCGACATAAGTTATGTTGACAAAGTTTATTTCACAAATGATTTAATGACAGGCGTTTATGATTCGATTAAAAACTTACCTAAAGGAAGTATTTATGGGCCATATGTAGATGGTGATTATTATAAACTAATAAAATTTATTGATAAGAAAAATGAATTTTCTGTAAAATCAAGTCATATACTTTTAGCGTATGAAGGTTCTGCAAGTCAAAAACCAGATGTAACCAGAACAAAAGAAGAAGCTGAAAAAGAAGCAAAAAAATTATTGAAAATTGCAAATGCAACAAATTTTGCAGAGTTAGCAAAAACTCATTCTGATGATTCTAGCGCGTCCAGAGGTGGAGAACTTGGTGGTTGGTATAAAGAAGATGGTAAATTAGTAAAAGAATACAGTGATTTTATTTTTAATAATAGAAAAGGCAAGATAGGTATTGTAGAAACCATATTTGGTTTTCATATCATTAAAATTGATGAAACTAAAACAGAACCAGGTTTAAACATCGCTTTAATAGCAAATAAAATTGACGCTTCTACTGAAACAGAAAGCAATATATATCAGCAAGCAGAAACTTTTGCTTCTGATTTAATTGATGGAAAGGATATTTTAGAATTAGCGAAAACAAATAATTACGCTATAAAAAAAGCAAACAATCTAAGACCTTTAAGTGAAAGTATTATAGGTTTAGGTAATCAAAGAGATATTGTAAAATGGACTTATGAAAAAGGAACTAAAATTGGCGATGTAAAAAGATTTGATTTAGAAAATTCGTTTGTTATTGTTACATTAAAAAACAAATCAAATAAAGGATTAAAATCATTAGCGTCTGCAAAACCTAGAGTTGTGCCAATTCTTGAAAAAATAAAAAAAGGACAACTAATTAAAGATAAAATGGTCGGTAGCACTTTAGAAGAGATTGCAAAGTCCGTTGGCAAATCTGTTAACTCTACTAATGGTGTTTCTATTATAAAACCTGCATTATCCGTTGGTGGAGCCGATGAAAATGTTATAGGAGCATTATTGTTTATGCAACAAGGAGATATACAAATTATAAAAGGTAAAAACGGTGTTTATGCTATAGAAATTATAAAAAAGACTCCTTTATACGATATAAAAAAGTATGATACATATTCAAAAACTATTACAACTCAATTAAAAAATAAAAACACACAAATATTTAATGCCCTAAAGAGCGCTTCGGAGATTGAAGATCAAAGAGCCTCTTTTTATTAATAATTAACATGAGTAATTTATTTACTTATAATTTTTACTATAGAAATATTATATAATAAATTAAGTTTACTTATATTTGCATTTTAGCAGATTAACTATTATGCTAAAATTTAAACTTGAAATTGAAAATACAAACTTAAATTAATTTAAAAATGAAACATTTAAACAAAATTTTATTCGCAGTATTAATCGTTTTTTCGGTTAATAATATGCAAGCACAAGATGAAAATAACCCCTGGGCTATTACATTAGGTACAAATGCAGTTGATTTTTACCCAACTAACCATTCTAGTATTACTACTGCAAGTGGTGATTCAACAGGTTGGTTTGATGAATTTGGAAATGCAAATGATCATTATAATTTTTCTTCATCTCCTTTATCTAGAGTTCATGTAGGTAAATATATAGGTGATGGTTTCTCTTTAGGTGGTGCTTTATCATTTAATAATATTGACCAAGTAGGTATTAATTCTATAGACGACCAAATTTATATTGGTTTAGATATGGATATTAGATATGCCTTAAACAATGTTTTTGGTAAAAGTAAATGGTTCGATCCTTATGTTAGTATTGGTGGTGGATATACTTTTCAAGATGATAATGATGGTGCTGGAACTTTAAATGGTGGTTTAGGTGTTAATCTTTGGTTTAATGAAACTTTTGGTTTAAACGTTCAGTCTAATTATAAGCACTCTTTTGATGATAATCGTATTTTACCACATTTTCAACATGCTTTAGGTGTTGTATTTAAATTTGGTGGTGTTGATACGGATGGTGATGGAATTTACGATAAAGACGATGCATGTCCAGAAGTTGCTGGTTTACCTGCTTTTGATGGTTGCCCAGATTCTGATGGTGATGGAATTAAAGATACCGAAGACGATTGTCCTCAAGTTGCTGGTTTAGCAGAATTAAATGGTTGTCCAGATGCTGATGCTGATGGTATTGCTGATAAAGATGATAACTGCCCAAAAGTTGCAGGTACAAAAGCAAACAATGGTTGTCCAGATTCTGATAATGATGGTGTTATTGACAGTAAAGATGGTTGTCCTGAAGTAAAAGGACCAAAAGCAAACAAAGGTTGTCCTTGGCCAGATACTGATGGTGATGGAATCTTAGATAAAGATGATGACTGTCCTAAAGTTAAAGGTGTTGCTTCTAATAAAGGTTGTCCTGAAATTAAAAAAGTTATAGTAATTGTTCCTGTTATTACTGCAGAAGCAGAAGCAGAATTAAAAAGTTTTGCGAAAACTATTTTATTTAAAACGTCAAGTTCTAACTTCAAAACAGGTGTTGCTCAAAGACTTGATGCTGTATATGAAATCATGAAAACTTTCCCTGATGCAAACTTTAGTATTGGTGGACATACAGATAGTCAAGGTGCTGCTACATATAACCAAAAATTATCTGATAAAAGAGCAAATGCTGTTAGAACTTACTTAATTGGTAAAGGTTTAGGTGAAAACAGATTATCTGCTTATGGTTTTGGTGAAGATTATCCAATCGATAACAATAAAACAAGTGCTGGTAGAGCAAACAACAGAAGAGTTGAAATTAACTTAATTAAAAACTAAGTAAAATTATAGCACTTTAATAAATTTTTAAAAACCGTCTTGTAATAAAATACAAGACGGTTTTTTATTTAACTTAGTTTCTATGCAGAGTTTTATAAGTAAAGTAATAGGTGATTTAATTAACAGAAATATTGTTAATCATAAAATTATTTTACCTAGTAAAAGAGCAGGAGTGTTTTTTAAAGAGCAATTAAAAAATCAACTTAATTCTTTTGCCTTTTTACCCGAAATATTAAGTATTGAAGAATTAATACAAGATATTTCTGAAACAGAATTAGTATTAAATACTGAAATATTATTTCAATTTTATAAAATATATTTAGCAAATACACCTAAAGATAAAATAATTGATTTTGATCAATTTATAAATTGGGCAACTATAATACTGCAAGATTTTAATGAAATAGATAGACAATTAATAGATGTTAACTACTTATTTAATTATTTATCTGACATACACAGAATAGAAAACTGGTTTTTAAATAATAATAAACCAACTAAATTAACTGAAAATTATATAAATTTCTATAATTCATTCGCTATATATTATAAAGAATTTTATAATCATTTATTAAAACAAAAAAAAGGATATCAAGGCTTACAGTATAGAGAAGCTTCAAAAAATATTAATTCATATTTAAAAAAACATAAAAAGGCTAAGTTAATTTTTGTTGGTTTTAATGCTCTAAATAAGGCAGAAGAATTAATTATTAAAAAGACATTAGACCAAAACATTGGTGAAATTTATTTCGATACAGATGAATTTTTAATCAAAAATATTAAATCATACGCAAATTTCGTATTTAAATATAAATCTACTTGGAATCATTTTAATACAACTGATTTTCATTTTATAAGTAATGATTTTATTCAAAAAAAACAAATAGACATTATAGGAATACCAAAAAACGTATCTATAATAAAAGAAACAGGAGTGCTCTTAAAAAAAATAAAATCTAAAACGAATAATTTTCAGAATACAACTTTGGTATTGGCTAATGAAGATTTATTAACAACAGCACTTAATTCCCTACCAAATGAAGTAACCAATGTAAATATTACAATGGGTTACCCGTTAAAAAACATTGAATTATCCAATTTATTTACACACCTATTTAAATTACAAAAAAACAAACAGAAGATAGGTGACAATAAATCTTTTTATCATAAAGACATTATCACGATATTAAATCACACAAGCTTATCAAAATATTATATTAATAATCGTATAAATATTAGTGACTATGTTAGAAAAATTCATCAAAATAATCACGTATTTATTGAAATTAAAGAATTAATAAAATATACACAAGATAATAAAGAATTAAAATATATAATTCAGTTACTATTTTCATCTATAGAAAACACCAATCAATTAATTGATAAATGTCTTAAATTAATTGAATCTCTAGAATTGCTAAATAATAATAGCCTAGAATTTGAATATTTAAATAGATTTAATAAGCTATTTCAACAATTAAAAAATTTAAATCATAAATATGGTTATATAACTACGATTAACAGTTTACAACTAGTCTATAAACAATTATTAAATACCGAAAGTTTGGCATTTAAAGGAGAACCTTTAAGTGGTTTACAAATTATGGGTATGCTCGAAACAAGGGTTTTAGATTTTGAAAATGTAATAATTACATCGGTAAACGAAGGTTTTATTCCTTCAGGCAAAACAAATAATTCCTTTATACCTTTTGATGTAAAACGCGAATTTGATATACCAACGTATCAAGAAAAAGATGCTATTTTTTCATATCATTTTTTTAGATTATTACAAAGAGCAAAAAACATATATTTACTTTATAATACAGAAACTGATGATTTTGGATCTGGAGAACAAAGTCGTTTTATAACTCAATTAGAGATTTTAAATAATAAATTACCAAATTGTACTATTCATAAATCTATTGTTAGTCCAAAATTAAATAATTCTATAACGGAACTAATTCTTGTCGAAAAAACACCTTTAATCCATAAAAAATTAAAAGATCTTGCCATAAAAGGAATATCACCAACTACATTAACAAATTACATTTACAACCCTATTGAATTTTATAAAAATAAAATATTAGGTATAAAAAGTGTTCAAGAATTGGAAGAAACTATTGCTGCAAATACCTTAGGAACTGTGATTCATAAAACGCTTGAAGAACTATATAAACCATATATAAATATTTTTTTAAGTGTTGATGATATTGCCTCAATGCAACAAAAATCGGAACAGATAATTAAAAAATATTTTAAGTTAATATATAAAAATGGTGATATTACATCGGGTAAAAATTTACTGACTTTTGAAGTATCTAAACATTATATAAATACTTTTCTAAAACAAGAATTAAAATTATTAAAAACAGGTAAACAAATAAAAATACTTGCACTAGAAATTGATTTAGAAACCACCATTAAAACAAAAAACATAAATTATCCAATAAAAATAAGAGGTCAAGCAGATAGAATTGATGAATTAGATGGTGTCGTTAGAATTATTGATTATAAAACAGGGAAAGTAGAGCAAAAAAATTTAACCATTAAAAATTGGGAATTAATTACTACGGATTATAAAAAATACAGTAAAAGTTTTCAGGTATTAATGTATGCTTATATGTACATTAAAACCAATAACATTAATATGGATAGAAAGGATATTGAAAGTGGTATTATTTCATTTAAAAACTTAAAATCCGGTTATTTAAAAGTAAATAAAAAACCGATTACTGAAGATGAAATTAATAACTTTGAAATAGAATTATTTTATTTAATCGAAGAAATTTATTCAGAAAAACCATTTATAGAAAACGAAAACTTACCATTTTAGAATGCAAACAATAAAAAATAAAATAATAGTCGGAAAACACAACAAACCTATTTTAACCGATTATTTTTTCAATAAAAACGAGAAACAAAAACCAATTGTTATTTTTTGTCACGGGTATAAAGGTTATAAAGATTGGGGTTCGTGGAATTTAATGGCAGCACATTTTGCCAATAACGATTTCTTTTTTATTAAATTTAATTTTTCTCATAATGGTGGTACAATTAAAGAACCAATAGATTTTCCTGATTTAGAAGCGTTTTCAAACAATAATTATAGTATTGAATTAGATGATTTACAATCTGTAATCGATTCCGTTTTAAACAATAAAAATTTCAGTAAAGAAATTGATAAAAACAATGTTATATTAATTGGCCATTCTCGTGGTGGTGGAATTGTAACGCTAAAAGCAAGTCAGAATCCTAAAATTTCTAAAGTGATTTCTTGGGCAGGAATTAGCGATATCGAAGCAAGATTTCCTAAAGGAAAAGCATTAGAAGAATGGCGAAAAAATGGTGTCGGTTATGTAGAAAACAGCAGAACAAAACAACAAATGCCCAATAAATTTCAGGTTTATGAAAATTTTATAGACAATAAAAAATTATTGCATATTCAAACTGCTGTAGAGCAACTCAAAATACCACAATTAATAATTTTTGGAACTAAAGATGAAGTCGTATTACCAATAGAAGCAGAAAATTTGCACAAATGGAATCCAAAAAGCACCTTAATTGGTATGGAAAACATGAATCACGGTTTAGGAAATAAGCAACCTTGGACAGAAAACACGATGCCAAAAGACATGCAAAATGTTGTGAAAAAAACGATTGAATTTGTTAATCAAAAAAATCATGATAAAAAGTAAAGACGTTTTGCAAAACGTCTTTACTTTTTATATTATATATCAAAAGCATTTTTTACTTTGTCGATATAATCTAATTTTTCCCAGGTAAACGTTTCTACTTCTTTAGAAATCACTTTTCCATCCGCAGAAGTAAAGGAAACAATTTTAATTTCTGGAGTTCTACCCATATGACCGTAAGCTGCAGTTTCTAAATATATAGGATTACGTAATTTTAAACGTTTTTCGATAGATGCAGGTCGCATATCAAAAAGTTTTTCGACGATAGTTGAAATTTCGCTATCTGTTTTATTTATTTTTGATGAGCCATAAGTAACCACATTAATCGATGTTGGTTTAGCTACACCAATAGCATAACTAACTTGTACTAATATTTCATCACAAACTCCTGCAGCAACCATATTTTTAGCAATATGTCTAGCAGCATAAGCAGCACTTCGGTCTACTTTACTAGGATCTTTTCCGCTAAAAGCGCCACCACCATGTGCACCTTTTCCACCATACGTATCCACAATAATTTTTCTACCTGTTAAACCTGTATCGCCATGTGGTCCACCAATAACAAATTTACCAGTTGGGTTTATGTGATAAGTAATATTATCATTAAATAATGCTTGAATAGATTTTGAAAGTTTTGCAATTACACGAGGTATTAAAATAGAAACTAAATCTAATTTTATTTTAGCTAACATTTTTTCATCTTCATCAAAATCATCATGTTGTGTTGAAATTACAATAGTATCAATTCGTTGTGGTTTATTATCGTCTGAATATTCAATAGTAACCTGACTTTTAGCATCTGGTCTTAAATAGTTAATAGCGTCATTCTCTCTTCTAAGCATCGCCAATTCAATTAATAAACGATGGCTTAAATCTAAGGCTAAAGGCATATAGTTATCGGTTTCATTTGTAGCGTAACCAAACATCATGCCTTGATCTCCAGCACCTTGTTCTTCGCCTTCTGCTCTATCTACACCTTGATTAATATCGGATGATTGTTCATGAATAGAAGAAAATACACCACAAGAATTACCGTCAAACATATATTCACTTTTGGTGTAACCGATTTTATTAATTACATCTCTTGCTATTTTTTGAACATCTAAATATGTTTTAGACTTCACTTCACCTGCCAAAACAACTTGGCCAGTAGTTACTAGAGTTTCACAAGCTACTTTTGAATTTGGATCGAATGCAAGAAAATTATCAATTAGTGCATCAGAAATTTGATCTGCTACTTTATCTGGGTGACCTTCCGAAACGGATTCAGAAGTGAATAAATAGGACATATATATGTTTTTAATTCAATTATTATGATTCTGAGTGCAAAATACTTTAAGGTAGAAATCTACTGCTTTAGCATTTTTAAAGAGCTTGCAATCAGACAAATTTTCCTCTTAATTATATGGTAAATTTAATGATTTTTAATCAATAATTATAACTTTTATTCTGGAGACTCTAAAAAAATATTTTTAATTTTTTAGTTAGTCAAACTAATCTCGCTTTTTTTAGCAGGATATTTGGTTTAATACCTTTTGATTTTTTAAAAAATTCCATAAAATAAAGTTCTTCATAAGTAAACTTAATGGACTCTTTACTATATTTTAATTTAGATAATAAGGCGAAATCATCAAATAAACCAAAACGCCAGTAATAGCAACATACAACCATAGCGGAAATGCTATTCTTGCAATTTTTTTATGCATTTTAAAATCGGAATTAATTGCCCTAACATATGTAATCAATACAAATGGAATTACGACAATAGATAAAATAATATGTGAAATTAAAATGAAAAAATAAATAGTTCTAATGGTACCAACACCACCAAATTTGGTATCTCCAGAAGTTGCGTGATGTAAAATATATAAGATCAAAAACAAAACCGATAAACCAATGGCAGTTTTCATTAAACGTTCGTGAAGGGTTCTTTTTTTGTTTTTAATTGCCCAAACTGCTACGATTAATAATATGGCAGTAAAACCATTTATTGTGGCGTAAATAGGTGGTAAAAACACAGGTAATTTTACATCTAACTTTATTCTGAATAGAGATGCTACTACTATCGGTATTAATATTGAAAGTGTAATTATTGCTTTATTATATTTTTTATTTGAAGTCATAATATTCTATAAGTGAAAAAAAATTGAAATCTATTAATCTAAAATTTTAAAAAATTATTCTTGCAGTAATAAAGCAATATCTTCTTTTAACCAATTAACTTGTTTAATGTCTAAACCATCATAATACATTATTGGGTTTTCAAAACCATTTTGAGTAACTGTTCTAGAACGTATAAAACCGTTTTTGTCGATTAAAGCAAAAAGACCAGAATGTTCAAAACCGCCTTCGGCTTCTGCATTTTCACCAGCAGAAATTTTAAAACCGTTATTTGCTAATTCGTAAATATCTTTAATTTTGCCGTTTAAAAAATGCCAGTTTTGCATGGTTGCACCTTTTTCTTCTGCGTACTTTTTTAATACTTCTGGCGAATCTCTTACAGGATCAATACTAAAAGAAACAATTCCAAAATCGAGATTATCTTTAAATACATCTTGAATTTTAACCATATTTTTATTCATAATAGGGCAAATAGTAGGACAATTAGTAAAAAAAAATTCTGCTACATAAACTTTATTTGTGAAATTTTTGTTAGAAATAACAACATTATCTTGGTTTATAAAACTAAAATCAGGTACTTGGGTAAATTTATATAGTCCCGAATCGTTTTTCTTAGACGTTATTTTATCTAATCGCTTCGATTTTTTTATAACTTTATTATTTGAAATAGAATTCACTAATTTCGGCAAGGCATAAATACCAAAAAGTAAGATGATAAATGAAATACCTATATATGAATAATTTTTTTTGTTCATTTTTTATTCTAAACTATGTTGTTTTTTAACTGAATACTGACCATTAATCAGTTACTACCATAAGGGTTCTTCAATAATTTTTCTTTTTTATTCTTTTTTAATGCACGTCTGTATTCTTCTAAAACAATTCTAATATCATCTACCATTTTTTTATGAATCATAGAAACGCTTTCGGCATTATAACTATATAAATTACCATCTGCAATGTCTTCATCATCATTTCTGCCTCTTTGAAAACCATCTTTATCTATAATAAATACTTCGGAAGAATAAGCAAGAGAATCTAATTTCACCTTAGTTTTTAAACTATTATATAATAAATTAATTTTTTCTTTTTCGGTAAAAACGAATTTCCAATTTTTAATATCGGTTGTAAATTTTAATTCTTTTTTTAATTGATTTACTTTTTCTTGAGTTCCAAAAGGTACTAAAATTACCATTTGAAATGTTTTAAACTGATAATAAGGTTTGTATATTTTTTCGTTTAAATTTAATGCGTTTGTTTTTCTGTTTAATAAATCCTCCCCGAAAAAACCTAAAATAGTTATATGATCTTTAAATTTAACCTCTTGATTTGGTTCTAGTGTAGAAATAGAAATTACTTTTTTATTTTGTACAGGTAAAAATGTTGCATTAATATCTACTAATAAAATAAGTAAATAAAATAGTAATGGTCCGATTAATAAGGCGAAAAGCAACCAAAATTTTTTCATAGTAAAAGGATAAAAAAAGCGTTCAAAATGAACGCTTGTAATTTTTAATTGAATAGTAGGTTTTTCGAATCATGCAACCATGTACCTTCGGTTAGAAGAAAAAATGTTAAATATGCAATTAAGAAAATTGCAACCCAAACAATAGAACGTCTAAACCATTTTTTTTCTTCTTTTAAATGCATAAAATACCAAGCGATATAATATGCTTTAACTAATGTTAGAATTAAAAACAACCAATTTAAAAGGCTTGTACCTAAAAAATTTGTTAGATACATAAAAGTTGGTTTATATATACCAAAAAGAACTTCTACTAATGTGATTACAGAAAGTAAACCAAAAACTTTCCAAATTAATACTGTATGTGACTTTTCTGCGTGTGCCATTTTATTTTTTATAATATTATTAAACTAAGTAGAAGAATGTAAATACAAATACCCAAACTAAATCGACAAAGTGCCAATAAAGACCTGATTTTTCAACCATTTCATAATGTCCTCTTTTTTCGTAAGTACCTAAAATAACATTAAAAAATATAATAATATTAATTAAAATACCTGAAAAAACGTGAAATCCGTGAAATCCTGTTATGAAAAAGAAAAAATCACCAAATAATGTTTTACCATATTCATTCACTTTAAGGTTTGCACCAAAAACTACTTGTTTAGCATTTGCTAATAATTTAGTTGCTTCTTCTCCTGTTACTATTATTTTTTCTCTTAATTTTAAATCAATTTTTTCCGTTTTAATTGCAATTTCAGGATGCTGTTTAAGACCATCTAAAACTTGCGCTAAAGTTACTTCAGGAACACTTGCCTCACTTTTAAACCAAATACCCTTACTTTTAGTATGTTGTATTCTTTCATTTGTAGCATGTGTAGCAAAATCTTTCAAACCAATTTGATAGTAATGACCTTCGGCATCTTTTTTAACAAACTGTATTATTTGTCCGTCATTTAATTGAATTGCACCTTTATCGCCATTAATAAAATTTTTCCATTCCCAAGCCTGAGACCCTAAAAATATCAAACCTCCAACGATGGTTAATAGCATATATATAGTTACTTTCTTTTTATCCATTTGATGACCAGCATCTACTGCAAGTACCATTGTAACGGAAGAAAATATTAAAATAAATGTCATAAATGCCACGTAAATCATTGGCATTGGTGTATGCGTAAATGGTACGTGAGTAAATACTTGATCTGCAATTGGCCAAGTATCGATAAATTTATAACGCATTAAACCATAAGCGCCAAGAAACCCTGTAAAAGTTAAGGCATCAGAAACTAAGAAGAACCACATCATCATTTTGCCATAACTTGCGTTAAATGGTCTTCCTTCTGTTCCTTTTACTGCTTGATTTGGAAGTGTAACATCCATATATTTATTGTATTAGTTTGATTTTTTAATATCGGAAAACGCAAAGATAAAAATTTGCATTGAATTAGCATTATATAACGTAAATAAAAAATAAAAATAGTAAAACCCATAAAGCACCCAAAAAATGCCAAAAAATTTCACCTAACTTTATACCAAGCATATTTATTGCATTGTATTTTCTTTTTAAATTTTTAAAAATTAATACTAATAATACTATTAATCCAACAATAACATGTACTATATGTGCAAAAGCAACAACATTAAATAATGATGAAGAGATATTACTTTTTGGACCTGTAAAAAATAACCCCATTTTATTTAAAGCCAAGTAACCTTGATATTGAAAACATATAAAAGCAATTCCTAATAATAGAGTCAATACTAATAAAAAAGTCGCTCTATTGCGATTTTCCTTAAAAATTGATTTTTTCGCAAAATAAAAACAAATACTACTTAAAATAATAGCTATTGTGCTATAATAAAAAAAAGCAGGCATATCGAACGAAACCCAATCATCTCTTTTTCTGCTAATTACATAGGCACTTGTTAATCCTGCAAAAGCCATTGACAATGAAACCAATGCAAAATAAAGCATTTGTTTAAACGTTTTTTCTTTTAATTGTGCATCCATCTTAGTGTAAAAATTTATCGACTACAAAAATAATCTGTATTAATGTTATATATAGAACACTTGAAAGCATTAATTTTTTTGCAATAGCATTCGTTTGTTCTTTGTGTAATTTTATTCCGAAATAAAGCATAAATAACCCTAAAAATAAAACTAAAACTGCTGCAATAGGTGACAAATATAACTCACCTGTTTTTCGTAGTATCGGAATTAAGGATGCAAATATCATAAATATGGTATAAATGATAATCAGTTTGCTTGCTGTTTTGCTTTTTTCGCCTGTCGGCATCATATTAAAACCTGCTTTTTTATATTCATCAAATTGCATCCAACCAATTGCCCAAAAATGGGGGAATTGCCAAAAAAATTGAATCATAAATAATATACCTGCTTCTATTCCAAATTGATTTGTTGCTGCAACCCAACCTAACATAAACGGAATTGCACCTGGTATTGCACCAACAAACACACTAATTGGTGATACTGGTTTTAAAGGCGTATATGCACTTGTATATAAAAAAACCGAAATAGCGCTAAACATTGCTGTTTTTGGATTAATCATATACAAGGAAGTTAGTCCTAAAACAAGAAGTATTATGGCAAATATAAAGGCAGTATTTTTTGAAACTCTACCTGTTGGCAATGGTCTGTTTTTGGTTCGTTCCATCAACTTATCAGGTTCAATTTCAATAATTTGATTAAAAACATTAGATGCACCAACCATACAAAAACCACCAACAATTAATAAACTGAATATTTTAATGTCAAAACTATCTACTGCTAATAAATAACCAGCAATAGATGAAACTAGAACACTAATAGTTAAGCCTAGTTTAGTTAGTTGTTTAAAGTTTTCGAAAACACTGACTTTAGTTGTTATGATTGTATTAGCGGTCAAAATATAACGTAGCGTTTTTAGTTTTAAAATTTTTGCAAAGATAGTTTTAATTCAGAAAAATAATTACAGAACTGATGTAAAGTTTTTTAAATAAAAAAAAATAAAAAAAAACTTTGATATATTAAAATATGTATTAGATTTGCACTCGCAATTTTAGTTATTATGTTTAATAACTTTCTGCGAAAGTAGCTCAGGGGTAGAGCATCACCTTGCCAAGGTGGAGGTCGCGGGTTCAAATCCCGTCTTTCGCTC
>CAYQTF010000026.1:4071-23505 GCA_964420345.1 uncultured Flavobacteriaceae bacterium | reverse complement strand
ACTAATTACAAAACCATTTTTCAATCAATTTATCTTCAAAATCTAATTCATTTTTATGTTTAAATTCATTAGATTCATTATTGTAATTGTAATCTTTTTGCCAAGTTGTAAAGTTTTGTGAAAGTTCAATAATACTATTGCAAACAAACTCTACTTCATCATTTGTCATTGTTGGATGGATTGACATACGGATCCAACCTGGTTTATCAATAAGGCAGCCATCTTCAATTTTAGCAATTAAATCATGAGATGTTTGTTGGTCAACATGTAATAAAAAATGGCCATAAGTTCCTGCACAAGAGCAACCGCCACGTGTTTGAATACCAAATCTATCATTTAAAATCTTGACACCTAAATTAAAATGCAATTCATCAATATAAAAAGAGAAAATACCTAATCTTTCGGTTTGATTTTTTGCTAAAATGTGTAGATTGCTAATATTATTCAGTTTACTGAAAACAATAGCATTAATTTCGTGCTCTCGTTTTAAAATATTTTCTACACCAATTTCCTCTTTCAACTGAATTGCTAATGCAATCTTTATGGTTTGTAAAAATGCTGGAGTTCCGCCATCTTCACGTACTTCAATATCATTGATGTAAGAGTGTTCTCCCCAAGGATTAGTCCAATTTACAGTGCCACCACCAGGATTATCTGGCGTGGTGTTTTTATATAATTTTTTATTAAATATTAGTACTCCTGAAGTTGCTGGACCGCCTAAAAATTTGTGAGGTGAAAAGAAAATAGCATCAAAATAAGATTCTTTGTCTTTATGCATATTAATATTTACGTAAGGCGCAGAACAAGCGTAGTCTATAAAACATAGACCATTATATTTATGAATTAATTTAGAAATCTTATAAACTTCAGGTTGAATACCTGTAACATTAGAACAAGCAGTTACCGAAGCTATTTTTATTTTTCGATCTTTATATTTTTCTAAAAGTGTTTTAAAATTACTTAAACAAACTAATCCTTTAGAGTTATGATGAATAATTTCTACGTCTGCAATACTTTCTAACCAAGTTGTTTGATTAGAATGATGCTCCATATGTGTAATAAATACAATAGGTTTTAATTCTTCAGGAACTTTGGTATATTGTTTTAAAGTATCACAAATTCTAAGACCTAAAATTCGTTGTAATTTATTGATAACACCTGTCATTCCGCTACCTTCGGTTATTAATATATCATCATTATTTGCATTAACATGATTTTTAATAATCTCTCTGGCTTTGTGGTATGCTTTGGTCATTACAGAACCAGTAACCGAAGTTTCGGTATGTGTATTTGCCACAAATGGTCCAAATTCATTTAAAATTTTTTCTTCAATAGGTCTGTATAAGCGACCACTTGCTGTCCAATCTGTATAAATTATTTTTTTTTCGCCATAAGGAGTTGTGAACGTTTTATCTATTCCAACAATATTATCACGATACTTTTTAAAATATTTTTCCAATGTTTTGGTTTTATTATTCTTTTACTAATTTAAGAATTTCTTTGTAAAAATAAGAGTTTTCTATATTTTGCTTGATGGCGTTTTCAATTTCAGCATCTTTTACATTTTTAAACCATGAAAAAGGTAACTCTATTTTTTTATCTAAAACTTCTATACTATAAATTGTCATGACACCAAAAGAGTCTTTTTTATATTTTAATATGGCATTATCTACATTTAATAAAAACCTATCCACATCTAGATCAAACTTCACAATAGCTGTCGCTTTGTCAATCATTTTATTAGATTTGTTTGCATGAAAAATATTACCAAACAAATGTGTAATTGCAGTTTTTGGTTTTTTTAATTTTAAATAAATATTAGCTTCTAATATTCGTGTTTCACTTCTTAAAAATTCTTCTTTATCAAATAATTGGGAGTAAGCACCCGAATACCAGTTTTTTGCAGATTTAATGTTTGTGTTTGCTTTTTTGTAAGCTTCTTTTTCGTAATATATTTTTGCTAAGATATAATGTGCTTTTTCTTTATATGTTTCTCTAAATAATTTAAACTCTTTATGGTGTTTAATTAAATTTGTTTCTAAAAATTTTTCTAAAAACAAAATGGCATCATCATTTTTTTTTAATCTTTCATATAATATACCACTGTAATAAAATGCTTCTGAATCACATAATGTATTTGGTTTTTGTTTTATTGTTTTTTTAAAAAAACTGAGTGCATAGTTAACAGCATCCGATTCGATTTTAGTAACAACATCAATTTCCTTTTTATTTTGAAAATTGTTTTTTTGAAAAGAGAAATCTATACCATCTTCAATTAATTGATATAGCGTAGCTCCTTTTTGAAGGTTTTTACATTTTTCTTGAGAAAATAAACTAGTAATAATCACAAAAAAAATGATAGAGGGAATTATTTTTTTTATCAAAATATTTTTTTTAACTAAAAATCAAAAATAACCCAAATTCTTTAATAATTTTTAAAAACTATATAAAACTTTCATTAATACTATTAAAATAATCGAAAATGATAACCAAATGCGCATGGTTTCTCTACAAAAGTAAAATGCTAATTTCTATTAAAATTTGAATTGCACTGATGATTTTTACTTTGAAAAAAATACTTTGAAAAGATTAAATATTTGCGATTTCACTAATCTGAACTATCATTTTTTGTGCTAAATCATCTGCATTTTTTTGAGAATTACTTTCGGTATAAATTCTAATAATTGGTTCGGTATTAGACTTTCTTAAATGTACCCATTCTGTTTCAAAATCAATTTTCACACCATCAATAGTCGAAATATTTTCGTTTGTGTACAGTTCTTGTATTTTTTTCAATATTTCTTCTACATTTATTTTCGGTGTTAATTGAATTTTATTTTTACTCATAAAATAAGATGGATACGTATCTCTTAATTCTTTACAAGATAGTTTAGTTTGTGCTAAATGACTTAAAAATAAAGCAACACCAACTAGAGAATCACGACCATAATGAGATGCTGGATAAATAATGCCACCATTACCTTCACCACCAATAACTGCATTAGTATCTTTCATTAATTGTACTACGTTTACTTCGCCAACTGCACTTGCATAATATTTGCCATTATGTTTGTTGGTAACATCACGTAAAGCACGTGATGATGAAAGGTTGGAAACTGTATTACCAGAAGTTTTTGATAATACATAATCTGCACAAGCAACTAAAGTATATTCTTCACCAAACATAGAACCGTCTTCGTTTACTAAAGCTAATCTGTCAACATCTGGATCAACAACAATACCTAAATCTGCTTTTTCTTTTACTACTAACTTACTTATTTCGGTTAAATTTTCTGCTAATGGTTCTGGGTTATGAGGAAACTGACCATTTGGTTCGCAATATAATTTTACGCATTCTACATTTAGTGCTTCTAATAATAACGGAATTGCAACGCCACCTGTAGAATTTACAGCATCTAAAACTACTTTAAAATTTGCGTTTTTAATAGCATTTATGTCAACTAAGTCTAATTTTAAAACTTCTTCTACATGTTTTTGCATGTAGTTTTTCTTTTTGGAGTATGTTCCTAAATCATCAACTTCCGCAAAAATATAAGCATCGTTTTCTGCAATTTTTAATATTTCTTTGCCTTGTTTGTCATTTAAAAATTCACCTTTATTATTTAATAATTTTAATGCATTCCATTGTTTTGGGTTGTGTGAAGCTGTTAATATAATACCGCCATCTGCTTTTTCTAAAGGTACTGTAATTTCTACGGTTGGTGTTGTTGAAAGACCTAAATCTATTACATCTATCCCTAAACCTACCAAAGTATTTGCTACCAAACTACTTGCCATTTTACCTGAAATCCTGGCATCTCTACCAATAATTACAGTCAGTTTTTTATGATTATTTTCCTCTAAAAGAAAATAACCATAAGCCGAAGCAAACTTTACAATATCTATTGGTGTTAAGTTGTCGCCAACTTTTCCGCCAATTGTTCCTCTAATTCCTGAAATTGATTTTATTAATGACATAAATTTGTTTAATTGTTTATTTGTTTAATCGGAATGATTACACAGTTAAGTAATTCAAAAGTTATTAGTGTACAAATTTAATCTTAATTTGAAGATAGCAAATTAAATTTGAAAATATTAATTTTATAAAAAAAAGTAAAGACGTTTTATAAAATAGGTTCTACTGCAAATAATAGTGGGATTTTTTATATTTGTCTAAAAAATGACAAACCGAATATCAGGATATTTTGATTTATTATTAGATTTAGATAAGAATTGGCAAGTAACTTTTTAGGATAGTGTCTTGAATTTATATCTTTACAGGAGTTTTCCTTATATGACGTTTAAAAATTTCGTCACAAATTCTCACGAATTTAAAACTTAAAAATTTAACTAAGCGTTTGTAAATTTTTTGTTTAAGAAAAAAAGTAGAGAATTACGCCTGAAAAGGTCTATATATTTTGTTATACAAAATATAGTATTTACTTTTTATAATATCTTTTTTAACTTTTAGTGTTGGTGTTAAATGACCCGAAGCAGTTGTCCATTCATCTGGAGTTAGTTCAAATCGTTTTATTTTTTCCCACTGACTTAGGGTTTCATTAACTACATCAATTTCTTTTTGAATTAATTGTATTACTTCACTAGTAGAAATTAATTCTAAATTATCAGAAGCGGTAAATTTAGTTTTTAGGATTTCAAAATTTGGTTGTATAATAGCGGCAGGCATTTTTTCGCCTTCGCCAATAACAACTGCATGCACTATTAAATTTGACTTTTTTAATAAGATTTCAATTTTTGATGGGTTAATATACTTACCACCAGAAGTTTTAAAATTCTCTTTTTTTCTACCTGTAATATATAAAAAACCATCTTCATCTAGTTTACCTAAATCTCCAGTATGAAAATACCCATTTTTAATTGACTGTTTTGTTTTTTCTATATCTTTATAATAACCTTTCATAATGTTAGGTCCTTTTGCTAAGATTTCTCCATCAGCTGCAATTTTAACTTCTACATTATTAATTGGTTTACCAATAGTACCTATTTTGTTCATGCCAGCATACGTAGTATTTACTGAAATTACGGGTGACGTTTCTGTTAAACCATAACCATCTAATACAAACAATTCTGCGGCACAAAATATTCGTGCTAATTTTGGTTGTAATTTTGAGCTACCACAATAAATCCCTTTAATATTTCCACCTAAAGCTGCTTTCCATTTGCTAAAAATTAATTTTCTTGCTCTTGCTAAATTACGTTCATATTTTTTACCATTCTTACCATCTGATTCATATTTATAACCTATTTCTAAAGCCCAATTAAACAATCTTTTTTTTATACCACCTAATTCATTTCCTTTAGCAATAATACCATCATGTATTTTTTCTAATAATCTTGGTACTGCAGTAATTATATATGGCTTTACTACTTTTAAATCAGACCCAATAGTGTCAATACTTTCAGAAAAATAGATAGAAAATCCGCTATATTGATACAAATAAAGCATCATTCTTTCAAAAATATGACTTACAGGTAGAAAACTTAGAACTTTAGGATTTTTATCTTCTATTATTGGTATGACTGAAATACAGGCTTTTATATTACTTAAAATATTTTTATGCGTTAGCATTACACCTTTCGGTTTGTCTGTTGTACCAGATGTATAAATAATGGTTGCTAAATCATCTTCAAGAATATTATTTTTTATTAACTCAACTTCGGAAGTATTATTTAAACCATTGCCAATATTAATTAAATCATTTAAAGAATCACATTGTTCAATAGAATCGAATGAAATAATTTCTGTTAGTGAGGCTATTTTATTTTTTAATTCATTAACCTTTATATACAATTCTTCATTTGCAACAAAGCAAAATTTAATTTCGGCGTGGTTAAAAATATACTCAAGTTCATTTATACTAGTAGAGTCATAAATAGGTATAGTTTGTGCGCCAATTTGCATAATACCAATATCTGCTATATGCCATTCAGTCCTTGTTCTATCTGTAATAATGGCAATTTTGTCATTAGGTTTCACACCTAGTTCTAATAGTGATTTACTTAAATTAGTTGCTTTATCAACATATTCTTTAGACGAAGTTGCTTGCCATTCACTATTATATTTTGTTACAAATGCAATAGATAAATTATGATTATCAAGTTGAAATTGTGGTATATCAAAAAGTCTTTTTATCTCAATCATTTCCCTTATTTTATTAAGATCTTATGCGTTTTCTAAGTATTTATTAATAAAGGCATCATAATCAATGTTATTATTTTCTAAAAAGCCATTAAAATAGTTAGTAGCAACTTCTAAACTTACTTCATTTTCCATTTTCACTAATTTATTATAAAACTTATTTAAGTCTATAATCGCCATTCTTGATGGCGGTTTTGCATAAAAATAGATATTTGAAATTTCTCTAGTTTGCTCATTTACTTTAAAATCGAATTTTATTTGCAACCAAAAAAAACTTCCAGATTTTGATAAAAATCTCAAAATACCATTGACTTTTTTCTTACTATTAACTTGCTCCCAAATTTTATGAGTAATGCATCTTGGCATTTCTGGATGTCTTATGAGTTCAATACTTTCACCCATAAGTTCTCCTTCTTTATACTCTGTTAATTCTACAAAATATTCATTTGCATACTCAATAATACCATCAATATCTGTTTTACACATAATGGATTTTGATCCATAAACATGTTTCTCTATATCGGTTGGTTTAGGTGAAGAATTAGGAATCATAAGTTTTAAAAAATCAGAATACAAATATAAGTTTAATTATTTATTTATCAATAAAAGTTTAGATTTTATACATTTTATTGTATAAATCGCAATATTTTTTACGGATTTCACTTCTTTTCGTTTTAAATGTTGGTGTTAAAAGATTGTTATCTACCGACCAAACTTCAGGAGTTAATTCAAATAATTTGATGGTTTCCCATTTGCCAAACTTTTTATTTTTTTCGTTTATTTCATTTTGAATAATTGCTTTAACACTTTTGTTGTTTATTATTTCTTCATTAGTATTACCACAAGTAATTTCTTCATCGACACACCAACTTTTAACAACTTCAAAATTTAATTGAATAATTGCACATGCCATTTTTTGACCTTCGCCAACAACAATTAATTGTTCAATAAAGCGAGATTGTTTTAATTCATTTTCTAACAAAACTGGCGAAATATATTTACCGCCAGATGTTTTAAAAATTTCTTTTTTTCGTCCAGTAATTTTTAAAAAACCATCTTTATCAACTTCCCCTTTATCACCAGTATGAAAATAATCTCCTGTCATTACTTCGGCAGTCTTTTCTTTATCTTTATAGTAACCAAGCATTACATTTGGTCCTTTAATTAAGATTTCAGCATCTTCTGCAATTTTAATTTCTACGCCTTCAATTGCTTTACCAACAGTACCAACTTTAAAATTAGTGTGTTCGTATTGACTAACAGTTACTACTGGTGAAGTTTCTGTTAGGCCATAACCTTCCATAACAGGCATTCCCGCTGCAGAAAAAATTCTAGTTAATCTTGATTGTAATGCAGCACTACCAGAAACCATCGTTTCTAAATTGCCACCTAAAGCAGCTTGCCATTTACTAAAGATTAGTTTTTGTGCAAGTTTTAATTTTTTTTCATACAACCAACCGTTTTGTTCATAAGGTTCATATCTTAATCCTACACTAACTGCCCAAAAGAAAAGTACTTTTTTAATACCTGTTAATTGATTTCCTTTTGCAATAATACCATCGTAGATTTTTTCCAACAATCTAGGTACAACACTCATAAATACAGGTTTCACCTCATTTAAATTATCTTTTATTTTTTCTATTGATTCCGCAAAATACATTGGAGAACTGTTATAGATGTATACATATTGTAGCATTCTTTCAAAAACATGACAAACAGGTAAAAAACTTAATACTTTTGCATCGCCTTCAAATTTTGGTAATCGTTTTGCACTAGATAAAACATTGCTAACAATGTTTTTATGAGATAACATAACACCTTTTGGTCTGCCAGTTGTACCAGATGTGTAAATTATAGTAGCTAAATCATTAGTTTTTACTTTTGACTTTAATTTTTCAACATCTTTTTGGTTACTATCATCTTTACCAAGTTCTAAAACTTCGTTCCAATTATTACAACCTTTAATTTTCTCGAAGGAATAAATTTCTTTTAACGATGTAACTTTTGATTTTACACTTTTTGCTTTTTCATATAATTCTTCATCAGATAAAAAGCAATGTGTAACTTCGGCATGATTAAAAATATACAAATAATCATCCGCAGAAATTGTAGGGTAAATAGGTACGTTTTGCGCTCCAATTTGTAGAATACCAATATCCATTATATTCCATTCTGTTCTGTTTGCACTAGAAATTATTGCAATTTTATCATTTGGTTTAATGCCTAAGCGCAATAATCCTCTACTTATTTGATTTGCTTTTTCTACAAATTCTTGCGTAGAAGTTTCTACCCATTTTCCATCATATTTGGTTACTAAAGCATTTTTTATTGGTTTGTTTTTTAATTGATAATCCAAAAAATCAAAAGCACGTGTTATTTTAGTTTCCATTAGGTTAGTTTTAAATTTCTAAGATGCAAAGTACAAAAAATATATATTGTAATGATATGTTTTATAAAATTAATTACCATGAGTTTTTCTGTAAGTTCTTAAAACTCGCAAGGATTTTATTCGTTTCATTGTTTGTCATACTTTTGTTATTATTTCGTTCACTAAAATTAGTGATACTATTAAAGTTTGGCGCAAAAAAAACCACGAATTAATGAATAAAAAAAATATCAAATCGCTAATATTCAGTTGTTTAAAATCCGTATAATTTTTTAAAAATAAAAATATTTGAGTTTAATTCGTGCATTCGTAGCGAACACTTACGGAATTAAGAAACTTCAAAAACATTATTTCAAAAATGGTCATTATAAATTAAAAAATTATCTTTGCATTTCTTAAATTGAAAAAAGATAAATAATAACAGATGAAAATATCATATAATTGGCTTAAACAATTTTTAGAATTTGATTTAGAGATTAATAAAGTAAGCGAATTACTTACAAATTTAGGTTTAGAAGTTGAAGGAATAGAGAAAATTGAATCTATAAAAGGAAGTCTTAAAGATATTGTTGTAGGTAGAGTTTTAACTTGCGAACAACATCCAAATGCAGATAGGTTAAAAGTAACTACAGTAGATATTGGTCAAGAAAAACCTGTTCAGATTGTTTGTGGTGCAAATAATGTTGCTAAGGATCAAAATGTACCTGTTGCAATCATTGGCGCTAAATTATACGATGAAAAAGGCGATTCATTTACAATCAAAAAAACAAAACTGCGAGGCGAAGAAAGTCACGGAATGATTTGTGCCGAAGATGAATTAGGTTTAGGTACTAGTCATGATGGTATTTTAGTTTTGGCAGATAATCTACCTGCTGGAAAACCTTTGTCAGAAGTGTATGATATAGAAAAAGATCATGTTATAGAAATAGGATTAACACCAAATCGTTCTGACGCTATGAGCCATCTTGGTGTTGCAAGAGATTTAAGTGCTGGTTTGTTACAAATGGGTATTAAAACATCATTAATAACGCCTTCTATAAGTGATTTTCATGTTGAAGAAAGGACTAATAAAATTGAAGTTGAAGTACTAGATAATCAATTAGTGCCAAGATATACAGGCGTATCAATTTCTAATATTGAGGTTGCAGAATCTCCAAATTGGTTAAAAAATAGACTGAAATCAATTGGTTTAGAACCAATTAACAATGTAGTTGATGTCACTAATTTTGTAATGCACAGTATTGGTCAACCACTTCATGCGTTTGATATATCTAAGATAGGTAACCATAAAATAGTGGTTAAAACATTGCCAAACGGTACAAAATTTACAACTTTAGATAATACTGAAAGAGAATTGCATGAAGACGATATTATGATTTGTGATGGCAAAGACAAACCTTTATGTATTGCTGGTGTTTATGGCGGTATTAATTCTGGAGTAACAGAAAATACTTCGGCTATATTTTTAGAAAGTGCTTATTTTAATCCTGTTTCTATTCGTAAAACGGCAAAGAGACATCAATTAAATACGGACGCTTCTTTTAGATTTGAAAGAGGAATTGATCCTAATTTAACAGAATCTGCATTAAAATATGCCGCTATTTTAATTCAACAACTTGCTGGCGGAAAAGTGACTTCCGAAATTCAAGATATTTATCCGAATAAAATAGAAAATCACGAAATAGTAGTTTCGTTTGATAATATCAATAAATTAATAGGTTATATAATTCCTAAAGAAACTATTGTAAATATTTTAGCATCTCTCGAAATCAAAATTAATAGCCATACAGGTCATAATTTAGGTTTGACTGTTCCTGCATATCGTGTGGATGTTACAAGAGAATGTGATGTAATTGAAGAAATTTTACGAGTATATGGTTATAATAATGTAAAAACATCGGATAAAGTAAATACTTCTATTCCGTATTTTGAAAAATTTGATGCTAATAATTTGCAAAATATTATTGCGAACCAATTAACTGCTTTGGGTTTTTATGAAACAATGGCAAATTCATTAACAAAAGCAAGTTATACCGACTTGTCTATTAGTTTGATTAATGAAAATAATGTGTTGATGTTAAACCCGTTAAGTAATGATTTAGCAGCAATGCGACAAAGTTTGTTATTTGGTGGTTTAGAAGCGGTACTTTATAATATTAATAGAAAAAACAGCAGTTTAAAGTTTTTTGAGTTCGGAAACACCTATCATAAGTACAATAATAAGTATGAAGAAAATAAGCATTTAACATTATTTGTTACAGGAAATAAAACAAAAAATAATTGGCTAGCCTCAAATCAGAAATCAGATTTTTTCTATTTTAAAGGAATTATAAAAACTGTTCTAGAACGTTTAGGTTTTGATAACTTAAAAACAAAACCAATTAAAACAGATATATTTTCTGAAGGTCTTAGTTTTCTAAAAGGGAAATCAAAATTAGTAGAATTTGGTTTGGTAAACTCAACAATATTAAAGAAATTAGGTATTAAACAAGAAGTATTTTATGCGGATTTTAATTTTGAAACATTATTGAATATTATTAAAAAAGATGATTTTATAGTTCTGAATTTACCAAAATATCCAGCAGTAAAAAGAGATTTGGCATTATTATTAGATGAAAAAGTAAGTTTTAAAGAAATTTACAATATGGCATTTCAAGTGGAACATAATCTGTTAAAAAATGTTGATTTATTCGATGTTTATCAAGGTGAAAACCTACCAAATGGTAAAAAATCTTACGCAGTTAGTTTTATGTTGCAAGACGAAAATAAAACCTTAGAAGATAAGCAGATTGAAAGAATTATGAAAAAATTACAAGATACATTTTCAAAGCAGTTAGGAGCAGAGTTGCGTTAGAAAGAGTTAATTGTTTAATTGTGTAATCGTTTGTAAATTGGAGACTACCTTATTAAAAGTGATAATTTAGTCAAAGACAATAATTATGAGCAAAAAAATAACAATACTACAAGTAAAAAATCAAGATATATCTATCTTTTATAAAAAAAATGAAGACTATATTTCTTTGACTGATATTGCTCGTATTAAAAATAGGAGTGAACCAAAAGATGTAGTGAAAAATTGGTTTAGAAACAGAAGTACTGTTGAATTTTTAGGACTTTGGGAACGAATTAACAACCCTAATTTTAAAGGGGTCGAATTCGACCCTCTTTTTCAAGAAGCAGGAAATAACAGTTTTACACTTTCGCCAACCAAATGGATAAATACTACAAATGCTATTGGTGTCATTTCTAAAATAGGAAGAGGTGGCGGAACTTTTGCACACAAAGACATTGCTTTTGAGTTTGCTTCTTGGATTAGTGCAGAATTTAAACTATATTTAATAAAAGAATTCCAACGCTTAAAAGATGATGAAAATGAACGTTTGAAATTAAATTGGAATTTACAAAGAACATTATCAAAGATAAATTATAGAATCCATACAGATGCAATCAAAGAAAATATTATCCCAAACTTAATTTCTAAATCGCAAATTAATTTTGTGTATGCCAATGAAGCAGATTTATTAAACGTAGCACTATTTGGAATTACGGCAAAACAATGGAAAGATAATAATTCAAACACTAAAGGGAATATACGTGATGAAGCAAGTATTGAACAGTTAGTTGTTTTGAGTAATATGGAAAGTATCAATGCTTTATTAATTGAACAAAGTCTATCTCAAAAAGACAGAATGGTACAACTAAACAAAGTCGCCATTTCACAAATGAAATCACTATTATCAAATAACATTTTAAAGTCTTTGGGTAAATAATGACTATTAAGGTAAATTAACAAATCCTCAACTTTTATATGTAATCCAGTTTAACGATTACATAAATAAACGAATAAACAATTTTATGTACAAATCACTAATAAGACCTATATTATTTTTATTTGATGCTGAAAAAGTACATCATTTTACATTTTCACTATTAAAATTTATTTTTAAAATACCTTTAGTAAAAGGAATTGTAAAAAAAATATATTCCGTTAATAAACCTGGTTTAGAAAGAAATTTATTTGGTTTAACATTTAAAAATCCAGTTGGTTTGGCCGCAGGATTCGATAAAAATGCGTTGTTGATTGATGAATTAGCATGTTTCGGTTTTGGTTTTATCGAAATTGGTACAGTAACTCCTAAACCACAAATTGGTAATCCTAAAAAACGTTTATTCAGATTAAAAAAAGACCAAGCAATAATCAACAGAATGGGCTTTAATAATGATGGCGTAGCAATAGTTGTAGAACGTCTAAAAAAAATAAAATCCGACGTAATTATTGGCGGAAATATTGGTAAAAACAAAATAACACCAAACGAAAATGCCGTAGATGATTATGTAATCTGTTTTAATAAACTATTTGATTATGTGCATTATTTTGTAGTAAATGTAAGTTCGCCAAACACACCAAACTTACGTGCTTTACAAGACAAAAAACCTTTGTCAAAAATATTAAATACTTTGCAAAACATAAATAATTCCAAAGAAAACCCAAAACCAATTTTATTAAAAATAGCACCAGATTTAACTAACGAACAATTGTTAGATATTGTTGACATCGTAAAAGAAACTAAAATTGCAGGTGTTATTGCTACAAACACAACTATTGAAAGGGATAATTTAATTTCAAATAATAAAAATGAAACTGGCGGTTTAAGCGGAAAACCTTTAACTAATAAAGCAACAAATGTGATTCAGTTTTTAACTGAAAAATCAAATAATTCATTTCCTATAATAGGTGTTGGAGGCATATTTAATGAAAATGATGCAAAAGATAAAATGAATGTAGGATCGGATTTAGTACAAATTTTTTCTGGATTTATTTATCAAGGACCAAAATTGATTAAGCGTATTTGTGAATCAATAAATTAATATTAACCACAAAAGGCACAAAAGATAACATAAGACTTTAGTAAACTTTTGTGTCTTTTGTGGTGAAAAAAATATGATAAAAGCAACTTACAAAAAACACATTTTAAAATTCAAACAAGCAAGCGGAACTTCGCGTGGGGTTTTAAAAACAAAAGAAACATATTTCCTTATTTTAGAGAATAATAGTAAAAAAGGAATTGGCGAATGTGGTTTATTTAAAGGTTTGAGTTTTGATGACGTACCAAATTATGAAGAAAAATTAAAATGGACTTGCGAAAACATAAATCTAGGTTTAACAGTTTTACTAAAAGAGTTGCTAAATTTTCCTTCGATACAATTTGGTTTAGAACAAGCATTTTTATCTTTAGAAGGTAAGGATAAATTTATTCTATTTCCGTCTAAATTTACAGAAAGTAAAGATGTCATATCTATTAACGGTTTAATTTGGATGGGTTCAAAAGAATTTATGAAACAGCAAATTAAAGACAAATTAAACGCAGGTTTTTCTACTATTAAACTTAAAATTGGTGCTATAGATTTTCAAACAGAATTAAATTTACTTAAATCTATTAGAAAAGAATTTTCAGAAAAAGAAATCACATTACGAGTAGATGCAAATGGTGCTTTTACGCCAAATAATGCTTTGGAAAAACTAAAATACTTATCCGATTTTAAATTACATTCTATTGAACAACCAATAAAAGCAAACCAATGGCAAGAAATGGCGCTATTATGCGAAAAAACACCTTTACCAATTGCTTTAGATGAAGAATTAATAGGCGTAATTGACAAACTTGAAAAAGAAAAATTATTGCAAACAATTAAACCTCAATTTATTATATTAAAACCGAGTTTGGTTGGTGGAATTGAAGGTTCTAACAATTGGATTTCCTTAGTAAAAAAACAAAACATAGATTGGTGGATAACTTCTGCTTTAGAAAGTAATATTGGTTTAAATGCAATCGCACAATACACGTATAGTTTACATAATAAATTGCCTCAAGGTTTAGGTACAGGTTCTTTATTTACTAATAATATTAAATCTCCTTTAGTAGTTAAAAATGGTAATTTAGTTTATGATAATTCTTTGCGTTGGGATTTGATGGGAATCTTTGAAAGTTGGAAATAAGTTTTACGCAATATTAAAAAACCCAAAATAAAAACAAAAAAAAGGTAAATCTACCTCAAGATATTTGTTAAAGACATAAAATATATTATCTTTGAGGTAAATTTACCTTGAACGTATGATAAATAATATTTTAAAAAAAAGTTTTGAAGATACAAATAATTTATCATTTGACATTTTACTTCAAGAAAAACTCAAATCTTCAGGTTTGAGTAAAACTCAATTTGAAAGATTTTCAGGATTACAAAGAAGAAGTTTAGACGGAATAATAAATAAATCATCTAAACAAACAGATATAATCAATCTCTTAAAGTTGGGTGAATTTTTAGAACTTAGTTTTGAAGATTTACTTATTCTACATTTTAAAGATAGACCACAAGAAGAGATTAAAGAATTACAAAAATCTATGGACATTACATATATCAACAAGCACTTTGATTTAAAAACATTGGCAAATTTAGGTTTTATCAATAAAAACGATACAACTGAAATGTTATCAAATAGAATATGTGAATTTTTTCAAATAAATTCTATATACGAGTATGAAAAGGATTTGAATGAAGCATTATATAGTCGAACGAAAAGACCTTTCAGCGATAAAATGAAAGAGTTTTGGATTAAATCGTCTTATAAATATTTTGAACTTATTAATAATCCAAATGATTTTTCAAGAACAGAATTAATTGAACTAATCCCTAAAATTAAACCTTACACACAAAACATTAAAGAAGGACTAGTTACCGTTTTTCGTGCATTGTATAACATCGGTGTAACTGTTGTTTTTCAACCTATGTTGCCAAAAACACAAATAAGAGGTGCTACTTTTGAAATAAATGGTAAGCCGTGTATTGTAATAACTGATTTAAATAAAAATTATGCAACGATTTGGTTTTCTTTAATTCACGAACTACATCACGTTCTATTTGATATGGAGATAATTCAAAAAACAAAATACCATCTTACAGGAGAACCAGATTTATTTCTAATTCAAGAAGATAAGGCTAACCAATTTGCCTCTGATTATTTATTCTCTGAGGAAAAAATGAGATATATTGAACCTTTCATACATAATCCTTTAATGGTCGAAAAGTTTGCAATTGAATGCCAAATTCATCCTTCAATTATTTATTCTCAATATCAATTTAGACAAGCAGAAAAAGGAAAAAATTATTGGAGTGCTTTTAGAGATTTTTTTCCAAACATTGAATTAGCAAAAAAGAATTTAAATATTTCTAATTGGGATGTACAATCTATAGAGTTGGCAGCATTAAAAATCAAAGAATTATTAACAGTAGTATAAAAAAATATGGAAGATAAAAAAAGTAAAAAGGACATTAAAAAAAGAGAACTTTCAAAAGAAGATATTGAAAGATTAGAGATTTTACATAGATCCGAAGAAATAAAAGGAGAGCAACTAACAATTGACCTTAATTATGACTTAGTAATTGAAAATCAAGCAGAAAAATTACTTGGTCAAAAAATTGACAACCCTGTTGAAAAGTTTCAATTATATTATCATGGTCTTACAAAATTATTGAAAGATAACTTACCTAAAGGTAAAGAAAACGAAAGTGTTAGACGGATTATTTATGATGAAAAGAATGTCTTAATAAATAGAGGTGCAAAAAAAGATGAAAAAGGAATTAGAGGAAGTGATGGAAGAATGGCTTATGTTGAAGACTTAGAAAAAGCAATAGAAATAGTTGCGAATTGGATTACTAAGAAAGGAACTTCTGCCGAATTATTTATGGCATTTTGGGATAAAAATGAAGAACTTGAATATGGACACCAAGATTAACTGCGTAGAATATAGTATAAAAATAATAGCGGTTTAATGCTAAATTCAAAGATAAGCACTTATAAATCCACTACTATTCTTATAAGAAACTTTATTTCAAACTCTTCATATAAGAAATAACACTTTTACGAATATCGCTATTTAGTTCATTTTCTTTAGGTGTATAAACACTAATAATACCTTTGTTTTCAGGCTTTAAAAACGGAATATCAAAACCTTTTAATAAATAATTACTAAATGCTACTGTATATATTTTGTTTGGAATAATTTTTTTATCAGAAACCAACCAAGTTTTTCCGTCTGTAGCTAACTTTGCTTTATAACGTTGTAAATACGCACCAGAACCTGCTTTTAGTTTTCCGTATTGCAAAACTTTAGTTAATAACGAACCTTTTATTTCTACTTTCAAAACATTTCCGCCGTAAGGCAAAACTCTAAAAATATCTACACCAGTAATATTACCTTCTAATTGATCGTCAATTCTAATCGAACCGCCATTTACTAAAGCACAATCGACTTTATTATCAAAGCCAAATGCCATTCCTTTGGTAATTAATTTTCCTAAATTTGTTTGCGTACTACGTATTGGCATATCTCGACCGTCTAAAGGAATTTTTGCCACAAAAATAATTTCTTCTGGATTTGGCAAAATTTCTTGAATTTTTTCATCTAATAGAACATTCCATTTTTCTACAATTTCGGCTACTTTTTTATCGGATACTATTTTATCATTTATAGGTATTAATTCCGAAGTAATTGTATATTTTTTTGTTTTTAAATTATATTCTAACCTGTGTACATAAACCGTTTTTGCATTAGCATCTGCTTTTGCAATTATACAGTTGCCAATTGGTATTAAACTATTTGTATGTTCGTGACCACCCATAATTAAAGGAATTTTAGGTAGTGACCTAGCAATCATTTCATCTTGATTTTGTTGTAAATGTGTCAAACCGATTACTAAATCCGTTTTATTTTTTAAACTATTATAAGCGTTTTCAGAATCTTCGTAAAAATCACCATAATCTACATAATCTTTCGGATTAGAATTTATGGTCGGGCCAATAAAACCAATTTTAAGACTTTTCCCTTTTTTATTTTTAAACTCTTTTATAAAAGTTCTTTCGATAGTTGTTTTATTTCCATTTTTTTCTACATAAAATGGTTTTACTGTTGCGCTATCTATTCTGTGAAGTGCATTTGTGGAGATCCATTTAAAATTAGATTCGTTTAAACGTTTTTGTAAATCGTTATATTTTAAATCGAATTCATGATTACCAAAACAAACCAAGTCAAAATTCATGGCATTCATGGTTTCAATCATTTGTTTACCTCTAATTTTTTCGCCTTTATATTTAAGAGTTCCTATTAAAGACGGATTTAAAAAATCTCCTGCCATTACCATAAATGTATTTGGGTTTTCGGCAAGTAATTGTTTGTGAATTGTTTCCACTCGTGCTAAACCACCAACTTTTCCGCCTTCTAATGTCGAAATTTCGTAAACATCATTTAATTGTAAAAAGGTAACTTTAACTATGTCACTTTCTTTATTGCAAGAAATAAATAGTAAAAGAATTAATATTTTGATAAGAATTTTCATTGGCTTTAGATTTGAAAGCAAAGTTACTGTTTTTTGAGTATTTACATAACAATTATAAAATTTTCAATACTAATTAATTAACGAAACAATAATTAAAAGAAGTATATTTGAAAATTAAAACTAAAAACTATGGGAATTTTTGACAGATTATTTAAAAAAACAAAAGAAGTTGCAGAAAATGTAAGTGAAGTTGCCGAAGATGTTTTCGATAAAGCAAAAGAAGTAGGCGAAGATATTTTAGAAAAAGGAAAAGAAGTGGTCGATAATCGAGAAGAAATTATCCAAAACTTAACCGATAAAGCTAAAGAAGTTGCTGCTGATGCAAAAGTATTTGGAGGCGAAATGCTGACAAAAGGAAAAGATTTAGTCGAAAATGCTCCAGAAATTGCCGAGAAAATGTTTGATAAAGCAAAGGAAATAGGTAGTGATGTACTTGAAAAAGGCAAAGAACTAACAAACGAAGCTACAGATAAAGTCAATTCTATTATTAATAAAGATTCTTCTGAAGAGGAATAAACTCCTTTGAATTTAGAATAACACTTAAAAAAAATAATCACAAAATTCACAAAAGTTCTACGGTTATACTCTTTCGTTTTTGTAATTTTTTTATTTTAGTTTTTAATTAGGTTAAATTAAGCAATCTAAATCTATTAACTGAATAAGATTGGATCACATATAAAACTTGAGGAGTTATTAATAAATAAAGATTAACGATTGAAGATTGTTGATTGGAGATTTAAGAATTTAAATAGCATACTTCAAAAATAAAAATAAGTAAACCACAACCTCTAATAGAGCGCTAAAGCATAGGAATTATTTTTTTTTGCGAACTTTGCGCAAAAACCTAGCGAACTTTGCGGTTAAAACTTTAAGAACTACAAATTAATTCCGATATTCTTTAAAACTACCATTTTTAAAGAATAGAACAATACGTTCAATTTCATTTTGATCGAATGTTTTTGTAATTTCAGTAATTTTATTTGAACTTTTTACATTAGATTTATCTTCTTCTAAATTTTGAGAGAATAAAGTTGGAGTAGGAGTAATCACTTTTTCTTGTTTTACAACTTCGGTTTTTGGAAATTCTCCAACACCATTTAATAACCAATATAATTCTACTTCTTTAAACGTTTCTAAAACTTTCAAAACAAAATCTAAACTCGGTTTATTTCTACCAGATAATAAATGTGAGATGCTTGAACGTTGTACATTTATTTTTTCTGCGAATGCAGCAGCAGATAAATCGTAATAATTCAATACTATTTTTAATCTTTTTGAGAAATCTTCATTGTTTACCATTGTAACATTTTTATAGATTACAAATGTAATCATTTGACTTGATTTGGGCAAAAAATCAACAAATAATAAGTTAAATAGCATAATAATACTTAGTATTTGACTTTACTTAATAGACTGTAACTAACTGATTAATATTATATTATAATTAAAATAAGTATTGAGACTTATTAATCATAAACAAACCATTATAGAACTC
>CAYQTF010000026.1:0-3971 GCA_964420345.1 uncultured Flavobacteriaceae bacterium | reverse complement strand
CAGGTAAAATTAAAATATTATGTTGGTCACAAATGCATGGTAATGAATCGACAGGCACTAATGCTATGTTTGATTTATTTCGTTTTTTTACAAATCCGTTAGAATTAGAAGATTTAAGAGATTTTATGCTAAAAAACTGCACATTTATCTTTATACCTATTTTAAATCCAGATGGCGCAAAAAGATATACTAGACTAAATGCGCAAGATATTGATTTAAATAGAGATGTATTAGATTTAAAAGCGCCAGAATCTGTGTTATTACGCTCGGTAATTGACTCGTTTAAACCTAATTACTGCTTTAATTTACATGACCAACGTACTGTTTTTTCGGTTGGTAAAGAAAATAAACCTGCAACATTATCATTTTTAGCGCCTTCCGTAAATGTAGAGCGAGAGATTACAAATAGTAGAAAAGAAACGATGAAAATTATTGTTAGCATGTTTCAGTCGCTAAATGAATTGATACCTAATCAAATAGGCAGATATACGGATGAATTTTATCCGACTGCAACAGGTGATAACTTTCAAAAAGAAGGTTATAACACCATACTAATAGAAGCAGGACATTATAAAAATGATTATAATAGAAATATTACTAGAAAGTATAATTTTATTGCCTTATTAACTGGAATAAAGCAAATTACAGAAAATAAAGATGTTGATTACAAAGTATATTTTAGCATACCAAACAATAGTAAATATTATTTTGATATTTTATATAAGAAAGTGTTTATAAAAAATAAAGAATTTGCATTTGGTGTGACTTTTAAAGAAGAATTACAAAATAATAAAATTGTATTCACTCCTGTGACTAAAAAAATTGATATAGTTACTAATTACAATGCCAATAAAATAGTCTCGAAAAAGTTGAATTTTAATGATAATGAAGGTTTTTTGAACTTTTTATTACATAATGAGCAGTTTTCTCTCTAACTAATTGTTGATTTATTTGAATTTGTGGATTTTTATTTGCACATTTACTACTGCTAATAATTAAAAAAGAAAAATGTCAAAAATTAAATTGGATGATATAGATTATCAAATCTTAGAAGTACTTATAGAAAATTGCCGTACGCCTTTTACTGAAATCGCTAAAAAACTCTTAATATCTGCTGGTACAGTGCATATTAGAGTTAGAAAAATGGAAGAACATGGTATTATTAAAGGTTCAACTTTAATATTAGATTATGAAAAAATGGGTTATACCTTTATTGCATATGTTGGTTTATATACTGGTAATTCATCATTTTCTGCAAAAATAACGGATGAAATAAAAAAAATTCCAGAGGTTACAGTTGCGCATTTAACGACAGGTAAATTTTCTGTTTATTGTAAAATTAGAGCAAAAAACACTAGTCATGCTAAAGATATCATTTTTAAATTAAGTAATATTGAAGGTGTCGGAAGAACAGAGTCTTCGATTTCGTTAGAAGAAGTGATTAATGATAAAAAAAGGTTAATGCATAATATTTTTAAGGAATTAACAGGTAGAGATTCTTAGTTTTTTATTAAATACGGTTAAGTTCTATTACAGTCAGCATTTTCTTTAACCGCTATTAATAGTAATTTTAGCATTTTTTTCTCGCAGATTTCGCAGAACTAACCGAAAAAAATCTGCGTTAATCTGTGAAATCTTCAAAAGAAAATACCAACCCGTATATTTTGCTGTTATAAATAGAACTTAAGCCTTAAATACAAATAAAAGGTTAAACTTCAGGGCAAATCCAGAATCCAACAATAGTTCCGATACCGACACTTCGGTACAGAAGACTTAAGGATCGTGATATTAAACCAATATCCCGCTGAAAAAGCGAGATTAGTTCGATTTGTCAAGCCAAAGGCATGACTAACTAAAAAATTGAAAATAATTTTTTAGAACCTTACGAATAAATCAAATTAAATAAGTAATTCTTCTAAAAATATATATTATTTTTGACCTTATTAATAATATAAAGTTATTCAAAAACAATGCATTATTCAGCTAAAGGATTCTCTAATAAAAAATTATTAGAATTATATAGAGCAATGTTAAGACCTCGCTTAATCGAGGAAAAAATGTTAATTCTTTTACGTCAAGGTAAAATTTCTAAATGGTTTTCTGGTATTGGTCAAGAAGCAGTTTCGGTTGGTGTGGCAAGTGCGCTAGATCAAAAGGAATACATTTTACCAATGCATCGTAATTTAGGTGTGTTTACAACTAAAAATATTCCGTTAGATAGATTGTTTTCACAATGGCAAGGTAAGGCAAACGGTTTTACTAAAGGTCGTGATCGTTCTTTTCATTTTGGAACAAATGAATATAATATTATTGGAATGATTTCGCATTTAGGACCACAATTAGGTGTGGCAAACGGAATTGCGTTAGGCAACTTATTACAAAAAAACAACCAAGTGACAGCAGTTTTTTCTGGTGAAGGTGGCACGAGTGAAGGCGATTTTCATGAAGCATTAAATGTAGCTTCTGTTTGGGATTTGCCCGTACTTTTTTGTATTGAACATAATGGTTATGGTCTTTCAACACCAAGTTCGCAGCAAATGAAAAACCAAAATATAGCAGATAAAGGTATTGGTTATGGTATGGAAAGTTATACTTTAGATGGTAATAATATATTAGAAGTTTATCGTGTTGTAGATAAATTAGTTAAAAGTGTCCGAAAAGACCCAAGACCAATTTTAATTGAGTTTAAAACTTTTAGAATGCGAGGTCATGAAGAAGCAAGTGGCACAAAATATGTACCTAAAGAACTTTTAGAAACTTGGGCGAAGAAAGATCCTTTAGAAAATTACACAGAATTTTTAAAAAATGAAAATATACTTACTAAAAAAATAGAAATTGCCTATAAAACAGAAATTATAAATGAAATTAACGATAATTTAAAAATTGCATTTGCAGAAGAACCAATTAAATCTACAGTAACAGATGAGTTAAATGATGTTTTTGAAGCATTTGATTACAAGGAAGTTATTGCAGAAAATAAAACTAAAAAAATCAGATTGGTTGATGCTATTTCTGAAGGTCTGAAACAAGCGATGCAAAAACACGATGACCTAATTATAATGGGGCAAGATATTGCAGAATATGGTGGTGTTTTTAAAATAACCGATGGTTTTTTAGAAGAGTTTGGTAAAGAAAGAGTTAGAAATACGCCAATCTGTGAATCTACCATAATCGAAGCGGCTTATGGTTTGTCGATTAAAGGTATTAAATCGGTAGTTGAATTACAATTTTCTGATTTTGTAACTTCAGGATTTAATCCTGTAATAAACTTATTAGCAAAATCGTATTATAGGTGGCAACAAAATGCAAATATTGTATTAAGAATGCCTTGTGGTGCTGGAGTCGGCGCTGGACCTTTTCATTCGCAAACAAATGAAGCTTGGTTTACCAAAACACCTGGACTTAAAGTGGTTTATCCAGCATTTCCGTATGACGCAAAAGGTTTGTTGGCGACTGCGATTGAAGATCCAAATCCTGTATTGTTTTTTGAACATAAAGCGCTTTATCGTTCTGTTTATCAAGATGTACCTGAAGACTATTATACCATTCCGTTTGGAAAAGCAGCAGTTTTAAAAGAAGGAAACGACATCACATTAATAAGTTACGGACAAGGAATTCATTGGATTTTAAACACATTAAAAGAGTCAAACATTTCTGCGGACGTGATAGATTTAAGAACATTACAACCATTAGATATTGAAACTATTTATACTTCGGTTAAAAAGACAGGAAAAGTAATTGTTTTACAAGAAGATACAATGTTTGGAGGCATTGCTTCCGATTTATCGGCACAAATTACTGAAAATTGTTTTGAATATTTAGATGCACCTGTAAAAAGAGTTGGAAGTTTGGAAACTCCTGTACCTTTTGCTGTTGCTTTGGAAAATGAGTTTTTGCCTGTAGAAAGGTTTAAAATAGCGTTAAAGGAAATGATTGACTATTAGTTAGTTACTCACACCGTGACTCGAAGT
>CAYQTF010000025.1:20548-23529 GCA_964420345.1 uncultured Flavobacteriaceae bacterium | reverse complement strand
GTGCTTAATTTAAAGTTAGTATCTTTGAACAAAGTTTAGTGATAAATTGAAAGGTGAATGCCTTGAAATCCGCAACTACGCTTACATAAACCGTTGATAAAGTATTTTCAATCTAGGCGAAATATGTCTTAACTATAAATTAGCAAACTAGTAAATTGTTATTTTTACTTAACAGGTATATTCTCTAAAACTTCCAATAAAAACCCCCAATATTTTTGTGTAGAAGAAATGCTTGCTCTTTCGTCTGGTGAATGTGCGCCTCTAATGTTTGGACCAAAAGAAATCATATCCATATCTGGGTAATTAGTTCCTAAAATACCACATTCTAAACCAGCATGACATGCTAAAATATTTGCTTTTTTACCAAAACGGTTTTCGTAAATTTTTGCCATTACTTTTAAAATTTCAGAATCTGGGTTTGGTTTCCAACCAGGATAAGTACCACTTAACTCTACATCAAAAGCACCTAATTCAAAACCGCTAGAAATATGATTTGTTAAATCGGTTTTACCAGATTCCACACTAGATCTTGTTAAGCAGGCAATTTTAATAGCGCCATCTTTTAGCACAACTCTTGCTAAGTTATTCGAAGTTTCTACTAAATTTTCTATATCAGGACTCATTCTAAAAACGCCATTATGAACGCCATAAATTGTTTTTAAAAGCGTTTCTTGTTCTGTTTTTGAAATGGTATTTTTTGGTTTATCTACTTCTTCTAATTGTATAATAATATCTTTTTCAATACTTGAGTATTCGTTTTTTAATTCCGTTGAAATAGTATTGTAGATTTCGCCCATTTTATCTTCTCTAGAATCCTCACAAACAAAAATTGCGTTACTTTCTCTTGGTATGGCATTTCGTAAACTTCCACCGTCAATTTCTGCAATTAAAATTTCGTTTTTTAAAGCGAATAAAATTCGGTTCATTAATTTATTGGCATTACCAAAACCTTTGTGAATATCCATACCAGAATGTCCGCCTTGCAAACCTTTTACCGTAATTTTATAAGCATGTACTTTGCTTGAAACCTCTTGTAAATCGTAATTTTTAGTAGCAGTAATGTCAATTCCGCCAGCACAACCAACACCAATTTCATCATCATCTTCGGTATCTAAATTTAATAGAATTTCACCATCTAAATAACCTGCTTGCAAACCAATTGCACCTGTCATTCCTGTTTCTTCATCAATGGTAAATAATGCTTCTATTGCAGGATGTTTTATAGTGTTAGATTCTAAAACACTCATTATTGAAGCAACACCTAAACCATTATCAGCACCTAAAGTAGTGCCTTTTGCTTTTACCCAATCGCCATCAACATACATAATAATACCTTGTGTATCAAAATCGAATTCGGTATCGTTATTTTTTTGACAAACCATGTCTAAATGGCTTTGCATAACCACTTTTTTACGGTTTTCCATGCCTTGGCTTGCAGGTTTTTTTATGATAACATTTCCTACAGGATCAACTTGTGTATCTAAATTTAAGTTGTTACCAAAATCCACCATAAATTGGCGTACACGTTCTTCTTTTTTAGATGGTCTTGGCACTGCGTTTAAATCCGCAAAGTTATTCCAAACATTTTTTGGTTCTAGGTTTCTTATTTCTTCGTTCATAATATGTTTTAGTTTTACGCAAAGTTTGTAAAGAAAAGCAAAGTTCGCAAAGGTTTGTATTTATTTTTTATAACCTATCTTAGTTCTAGGTTCTTCTTCTGGTTTTGATAATAAATTCTGTAAGACTTGATAAATCTCTACAAACTGTTCATTATTTTGAGATTCTAATTGTTCGATTTTAGCAATTATTTCATCATAATTTGTTGTGATTTTTCTTAATTGAACAAAAGTTTCAATAATTTGAACACTCATTTTAATCGCCTTTTCGCTATTTAAAACACTTGATAACATTAAAATGCCGTGTTCTGTAAATGCAAATGGCGGATATTTAGAATGTTGTCCTTTCTTTAAGGTGCCAAATTGGTTCCTTAAAGAAATGATTTCATTTTGTGTTAATTCGAACATAAAGCTAGTAGGAAAACGGTCAATATTTCGCCTCACTTGTCTTTTTAATTGTTTGTTTTCAACATTGTAAATTTTTGCTAAATCTTTATCTAACATTACTTTTTGACCTCTAATAAAATAGATTTTATTTAGAATTATCTCATTTGGTATAGAAACTTTATTTTTCATAGATTATTTTATAATTCTATAATAGTTTTATTTAATGGTTTTCTAACTTTTTTAAGTTTACGCATAAAATCATCTTCCGCTCTATAACCGACAGGTAATAGTAAAACGGATTTCAAATTTAAGGATTTTAAGTTTAATATTTTATCAAATTTAATAGGATTAAATCCTTCCATAGCACAAGAATCTATTTTTTCTAAAGCACAAACCGTCATCAGGTTACCTAAAGCAATATAAGTTTGATAAATAGCGGATTGCTCTTTAGTAGCATCTGATTTTTCTGAAAAATTATCTTTTAATTCTTTTCTAAATTTGCCAATAATATCTTCGGGTGTTCCACGTATTTCTTTTTCTAAATCGAAATAACTATCGATTGTATCGGAATTAATTTGAGTATCAATACATAAAACCAATAAATGAGAACAAGTGGTAATTTGCTGTTGATAATATGCGTGTTCTAAAAGCGATTTTTTTATTTCTTCACTTTTAATTATTATCATTTTAATTGGTTGTAAACCAAAAGATGTTGCTGTTAAATTAAATGCTTTTTTAAGTTTATTTATTTTCTTATCGGAAAGCGTTTTAGTTGCATCAAATTTTTTACAAGCGTATCGCCATTTTAGTTGTTTTATTGTTTTTGACACGGATTTCTAAGATTTTTCACGGATTAATATATTTTTGTCACACAGAACTCACAGATTTCACAGATATTATTTATGGGTTTCTGTACACTCAAAACTCTGTGAAATCTGTGAGTTCTGTGTGAAATAACTACCCCAAACTCTGCATAGA
>CAYQTF010000025.1:5931-20448 GCA_964420345.1 uncultured Flavobacteriaceae bacterium | reverse complement strand
ACTCTGTGAAATCTGTGAGTTCTGTGTGAAATAACTACCCCAAACTCTGCATAGAAACCAATTTATAATAAGTTCCTTTTTTTATTAATAATTCTTTGTGATTGCCTTGTTCTACTATTTTTCCTTTTTGCATTACCACAATAGTATCTGCATTTTGTATGGTTGATAATCTGTGCGCAATTACAATGGAAGTTCTGTTTTTCATCATTTTTTCTAGTGCAACTTGTACTAATTTTTCAGATTCGGTATCTAAAGCAGACGTTGCTTCGTCTAAAATCATAATTGGTGGGTTTTTTAAAACTGCTCTTGCAATAGAAATTCGTTGTTTTTGACCGCCAGAAAGTTTATTGCCACTGTCACCAATATTAGTTTGATAATCGTTTGGTAAATCTTTAATAAATTCATGTGCATTTGCAATTTTTGCAGCATTCATTATCTCTTCTATTGTGCTATCTTTTCCGAAAGCTATATTTTTTTCAATGCTATCATGAAACAAAATAGCATCTTGTGTTACCATGCCTAATTGTTGTCTTAAAGAATTTTTAGTTAAGTCTTTAATATTAATTCCGTCGATGGTAATTTTACCTTGGTTTACATCGTAAAAACGCGTTATTAAATTTGCTAAAGTTGATTTTCCACTACCAGATTGACCTACTAACGCTATCATCTTTCCTTTAGGTATTGTTAAAGAGAAATCTTTTAAAATGTACTCATCTTCGTATTTAAAATAAACGTTTTCGAATTTAATTTCTTTGTCAAAACTTGTTTTTACAATAGCATTTTTCTTGTCTTCTAAATGATTTTCTGTTTCTAAAATATCTAAAACTCTTTCTGCTGCAGCGTTACCTCTTTTAAGACTGTAACTTGCTTTAGATAGTGCTTTTGCTGGTGTTAAGATATTGTATGCTAATGCAATATAAGCAATAAAATCTTCGCTATTTAATATTTTTTCTACTAAAACTAATTGTCCACCATACCATAATAAAATGGCAATTACTGCTATTCCTAAAAATTCACTTATTGGACTTGCAAGATTTGTTCTGTTTAATAATTTATTTGAATAATCGTTAAATCTTTGTGTTGATTCGCTGAATTTACTCTTAAAAAAAAACTCTCCATTAAATGCTTTTATTATTTTTAAGCCACTTAAAGTTTCTTCAATTAATGACAAAAAATAACCTTGTTCTCTTTGTACATTATCCGATTGTTTTTTTAAGTTCTTGCCTATAAAAGAAATTATAAATCCTGAAATTGGTAGAAAAATAAACACAAAAATAGTTAGATCAACACTAATTAGCAACATTGCAGAAATGGTAAAAATTATGGTTAAAGGTTCTCTAACAAGCATTTCTAAAACAGATAAAAAAGAATGCTGTATTTCTAAGACATCGGTGCCTATTCTTGCCATAATATCGCCTTTTCTTTTTTCTGAAAAATAAGAAATTGGCAATTCAACCGTTTTTTTATACAAGTCATTTCTAATATCTTTTAAAACACCATTACGTAAAAACGTAATAAAATACATGGCTAGATAATTAAATATATTTTTAAAAAAGAAAGTTATAATAACTAAACTAACTACAATCATTAATGATTTTGATTTGTCGCTTCCAGCAATTTGATGTACATAGAAACTCATGGAATTATTTCCCCATTCCATTATATCTAATAAACCAGTATAGATTGGTTTTACGATAATTGGTTTTGCTTCTGGTGTAAAAATAACCTTTAGCAAAGGCATTAAAACCAAAAACGAAAGGGTTGAAAATAAAGCATATAAGATATTAAAAAATATATTTAAATAACCATAACCTTTATATGGTATTGCGTATCTTATTATTTTTTTGAAGTAATTCATTTTATTGTAATAGTGATTTTAAATCTTCCTTACTAGGTAAGATGGTTTTGTATTTACTCGCGAATATTTGTTTATTATCTTCGGGTAAAGTATATTTAACTACTGCTTCACTTTTGTTTTGGCAAAGTATAATCCCGATGGTTTTATTTTCGGTTTCTAATTTTAATTCTCTGTCATAATAGTTAACATACATTTGCATTTGCCCAATGTCTTGATGTTTTAATTCTCCTATTTTTAAATCGATTAAAACAAAACAGTTTAATAATCGGTTGTAAAATACTAAATCTATTCTGAAATGTTTATCATCAAAAGAAATTCTTTTTTGTCGTGCTACAAAAGTAAATCCATTACCTAATTCTAATAAAAAATGCTCTAATTTGTTAATTATTCGTTGTTCTAATTCGCTTTCGGAATAGGAAGTATTTTCGGGTAAACCAATAAATTCTAGAATATATGGGTCTTTAATTAGGTCTTTAGGACTTTCAAGAATTTGTCCTTTTTCTGAAAGTTTTAAAACTTCTTCTTTGTTTCTGCTTAAAGCAAGTCTTGTATATAATGCAGTATCGTATTGTCTTTGTAATTCTCTAACAGACCAATTATTTTTTGATGTTTCTATTTCGTAAAATTTACGTTCGTTTTCATCGTCTATTCGCATTAGTTTTAGGTAGTGTGACCAACTTAATGTAAAGTTATTAGATTTCCGAGACATTGTTTCGGTTTTTAGGAAATCGAATTTAGCAGACAGTGTCTGTTGTTTGTTAGATTGGTCAGACATTGTCTGACCAATCTCTTTTCGCAAAACGTCAGACAGTGTCTGACGTTTTTGATATGCTAAATAAAAACTTCTAAACTGTTTTATATTTGTAACTGAAAAACCACGACCAAACTCACTTGTTAAAACTTCGGAAAGTCTTTTTAATAACTGCTTACCATAATCTGCGCGTTCTTTTCCATCTTGTTCTTCTTCAACTATTTTTCTACCAATTTCAAAATACGTATAAACCATTGTTTGGTTTACAGTACGCACAACTTGTTGTTTTGCTTGTTGAAGCAAACTGACAATATTGTTGTGAAAATTATTTTGAAGTTTGGTCATTTTCTAATTTAACTCTTTAATAATTCTTTGAATTTTAGCATCTAACTCAATTTCTATTTTTGAAGTATTTTCAATAGTATCTAATTGTGTATTTACACTAATATAAAACTTTATTTTAGGTTCAGTTCCGCTAGGTCTTGATGCTACTTTTGTGCCGTTTTCGGTTTCATAAATTAATACGTTTGATTTCGGTACTTCAATTTTTTCTTCTGTATTATCTAATAAATTTTTCTTTATGGAAGATTCATAATCATATAAAAACTTCACTTTTTCACCATCAATTTCTTTTAACGGATTTGAACGTAAATCTAGCATCATTTGTTTGATTTCTTCTGCTCCTGAAATTCCTTTTTTAACGATGGAAATTAAATGCTCTTTATAAAAACTATTCTTAATATATAAATTAATTAGTTCTTTATAAAAAGTAGTATTGTTTGCTTTTGCATCTACTAAAATTTCACAGGCAACCAATGTTGCGGTTACTGCATCTTTATCACGAACGAAATCGCCAACCATATAGCCAAAACTTTCTTCGCCACCACCAATAAATTCTTGGTTAGGAAAATCGTTAATCATTTTGGCAATCCATTTAAAACCAGTTAGGCCAACTTTGGTTTCTACACCATAACTTGTCGCAATATCGTTTACTAAATTAGTAGAAACTATGGTAGAACCTACAAATTGTTTCCCGTTAAGTTTACCTTGTTTTTTCCAATTTTTGATTAAGAAATCGGTCATCACACTCATGGTTTGATTTCCGTTTAATAAAGTCATTTCACCTTCTAAATTACGTACTGCAATACCAATTCTATCGCAATCTGGATCTGTACCAATTACAATATCTGCATTTATTTTATCTGCTAAATCGGTTGCCATTTTAAGTGCTGCGGGTTCTTCAGGGTTTGGCGAATCTACCGTTGGAAAATCACCATTTGGTTCACGTTGTTCTTCTACAATATGAACGTTTGTAAAACCTGCTTGTTTTAGTGCCTCAGGAATTATAGTAATTGAAGTGCCATGTAATGAAGTGAAAACTATTTTTATTTCGGAACGATTTTTAGCAGAAAAAGTTCCGTTTTTAATACAAGCGTCTATAAATAATTGATCTACTTCTTCGCCGATGTATTCAATTAATGAATTGTTCGCTTCAAAATTAATTTCCGCGAAAGCGACATTGTTAATTTCATTAATAATTTCGGTGTCTTGTGGCGGAACAATTTGTGCGCCATCATTAAAATAAACCTTGTAACCGTTGTACTCTGGCGGGTTATGAGAAGCAGTCAATACAATGCCAACATCGCAACCCAAATACCTAACAGCGAAGGATAATTCTGGTGTTGGACGTAAATCTTCGAACAAATAAACTTTTATATTATTTGCCGAAAACACATTAGCAACTTCTTTTGCAAACTCTTTAGAATTGTGTCTGCAATCATAAGCAATAGCGACTTTTAATTCTTTATTTGGGAATGTTTTATGTAAATAATTACTGATTCCTTGTGTGTTTTTGCCTAAAGTATATTTGTTAATTCTGTTTGTGCCAACTCCCATAATTCCACGCATTCCACCAGTACCAAATGCTAAGTTTTTGTAGAAACTTTCTATTAAGTTTGTGTCGTTCTTGTTAATTAATTTTTGGGTTAATTCTTGGGTTTTATTATCGAATGGTTGTTTTAACCATTGTTTTGCTTTTATTGTAATTTCTTCTCTGTTCATTTGTTCATTTGTTCACTTTTATTAGGTGCAAATATACGGTAAAATTAGAGATTTAGTTTTATGTTTGATTACGTATTCAACCCTGCAAGGGTTCAAAACCCTTGCAGGGTTCTGTAGAATAAAACTTAATTTTTATATCTTTTCCTTTATTTTATAACGCTCTTGATTAGAACTATTTCGTAAAATAATTTCACCAACAAAACCTGCTAAAAATAATTGTGTGCCTAAAACCATTGCTATTAAGGCAATGTAAAACTCAGGTCTTTGTGTAATTAATCTTGCTGTTTTATGAATGAATAGTTTATCAATACCTAGATAAAATGCGAATAAAAAACCTATTACAAACATAATACTGCCTAATAGACCAAATAAATGCATAGGTCTTTTACCAAATTTTGATAAAAACCAGATAGTGATTAAATCTAAAAATCCGTTTATAAAACGACTCATACCAAATTTAGTAGTACCGTATTTTCTTGCTTGATGAATTACTACTTTTTCGCCGATTTTATGAAAACCAGCATTTTTTGCTAAAACAGGAATATATCTGTGCATTTCGCCATAGACATCTACGTTTTTTACAACTTCGTTTTTGTAGGCCTTTAAACCACAATTAAAATCGTGTAATTTTAAACCTGAAGTTTTTCTTGCTGCAGCATTAAATAATTTTGAAGGTATGTTTTTTCTGATTTTGGAATCGTATCGTTTCTTTTTCCAACCAGAAATAAGGTCGTAATTTTCTTTGATAATTAAATCGTATAATTCGGGTATTTCATCGGGTGAATCTTGTAAATCGGCATCCATAGTAATGACAACATCACCTTTTACAACTTTAAAACCTGCGTTTAATGCTTGCGATTTACCATAATTTGTTTGAAAACGAATACCTTTTACGTTATTATCTTTTTTTGATAATTCTTGAATGACTTTCCATGAGTCATCAGTACTGCCATCATCAATAAAAAGTATTTCGTAAGAATACGAATTGGATTGCATAACTTTTGCAATCCAATTATATAATTCTGGTAAAGATTCTGCTTCGTTAAGAAGAGGTATTACTATAGATAAATTCATATTACTTACCTTAAAGGTCTTGTTCTTTTAAAAATTACCGACAAAATTAATCCAAATAATAAAAAGGAACCAACGGATTTGAAAAAATTTGATATTTGCGTACCCAATTCGTACAAATTTACTGTTTGATTTGATTTTATTGCATTATCAAAATTTTTAGTCATCAGTTCTATTTTCTCTTTTGATGCTTTTTGTTTAATCATTTTAGGAATGGTTTTCTCTTTTTGTGCTTTTATGGATTCTATTTGAATATTCTGTACTGTTTTATAAAAATTTGTATCCAATATATTAAAAATTAAAATATAAGATAAAAGTGATATAAACAAACCCAAACCAATTGTTAAAGTAAAATTTTTCATAGCTTCTTTAAAACTAATTAAACCACCGAGTTTTTTCTTTGTAAATAAAATAGATAATAAACCTAATAAAGGTACTGAAATAAAAAGGAAAGTTCTAAGTAGATTACTTGCAAAAATAGATGCGTCTTTATAGAATACATAAAATATAAAAATAGATAAAATTACGCCTAAAATAAAACCGAATTTATAGTTTAATTTATTGGTAGGTTGTTGGTTAGTCATATAGAGTTCGTTTTTTAAATTTCTCATAAAAGTAAGAAAAAGCAAAAATACAAATTGATTTTCTTATTTAATATGAAATACTAAAAATAAGTTGTTTTTTTGTTGTGTAATAAATTGAAGTTTGTATTTTTGCATCGGCAAGTCCTACACAACCAGCTCCTTTTGAATCCTCCAGGGCGGGAACGCAGCAAAGGTATTAAGTCGTAGCGGTGTGATGTAGGTAGCTTGCCATTTTTATTCCCATCCTAACCTTCCCAAAGGGAAGGAATTCCAATCTCTATCTACTTTTTGTTTCCATTTTTAAAAGTCTTACGTCTAATGTCTTTTAATCTAAAGTCTTTTTTCTATTTTTGAAAAATGAATAAAATTGTTTTAATTACAGGTGCATCTTCCGGAATTGGCAAATCTATTGGTGAATATCTTCAGAATAAAGATTTTGTTGTTTATGGTACAAGTAGAAATCCTTTAAATTATACAGATTCTAAATTAAAATTATTAGTTTTAGATGTTTCTGATGAAAACTCTATTAAAAATGCAATTTCAGAAATTATTAAAAAAGAAGGTAAGTTAGATATTCTTATTAATAATGCAGGAAAAGGAATTACTGGTCCTGTGGAAGAAACGCCAATAGAAGAAATTAAAAAAGCATTTGACACTAATTTTTTTGGTGTAATAAATGTTTGTAATGGTGTTTTACCCGAAATGCGTAAACAGAAAAACGGATTAATAATTAACATTTCTTCTATTGCTGGTTATATGGGTTTGCCTTATCGTGGTATGTATTCTGCATCTAAATCTGCGTTATCTATTTATTCGGAAGTATTAAGTTTAGAGGTAAAACAATTTGGTATTACAGTTGTTGATGTTGCACCTGGTGATTTTGCTACAAATATTGCTGCTGGTCGTTATCATACGCCTCTTTTTGAAAACTCTAGTTATAAAAAACATTATTCTAAAGTTTTAAAACAAATTAATAAAGAAGTAACTACTGGTTTGCAACCTGAAGTAATGGCAAAAGCAATTCATAGAATTATCTTAAAGAAAAAACCACGAGTTAGATATAGAATCGGAACTTTTTTACAGCGTTATGCAATTCATATAAAACGATTAATGCCAGATAGAATTTATGAGAAAATAATGATGCAGCATTATGGGTTATGATTTTAACCACAAAAGACACAAAAGTTCAAAGAAGTCTTGTGTTAACTTTTTTTTAAGTAAAGACGTTTTGCAAAACGTCTTTACTTAAAAAAAAACTCACTTTATTTTAATTTTAAAAGCTTCCACACCTTCAATAACACCTTTTAAAATGTCATTTTCTTTAACACTACCAACTCCAGAAGGAGTTCCTGTAAAAATCACATCGCCTTTTTTTAAGGTAAAAAACTGCGAAACATGAGCGATTAACTCGTCTATTTTCCAAAGCATATTTTTGGTGTTTCCATTTTGAACAACTTTATCATTTTTCAGTAATTGAAAAGATAGATTTTCTAAATCAAATTTTTCTTTATTGTAGAATTTTCCGATTACTGCAGAGCCGTCAAATGCTTTTGCTTTTTCCCACGGCAAGCCTTTTTCTTTTAGTTGCCCTTGTAATTCTCTATCGGTAAAATCTATTCCTAAACCGATTTCGTCATAATATTTAGGTGCAAACTTAGTGTCAATATATTTTCCTACTCGATTTATTTTAACCAAAATTTCTACTTCATAATGAATTTCATTAGACCAAGCAGGAATAAAAAAAGGCATTTTTTTTGGCAAAATAGCAGAATCTGGCTTTAGAAAAACAACAGGTTCGGTTGGTTTTTCGTTGGCTAATTCTTCAATATGTTCGGCGTAATTTCTACCTATGCAGATTATTTTCATTTTATATGTTTAATTGTTTTTTGTTTAATTGTTTAATTGTTTGAGTCGGTTACACGATTAAACAAAAAACAATTACACCTTTTTTAAGGTATCCACTTCCTCTCAAAATTAGGTTTGCGTTTTTCTAAAAAGGCATTTCTGCCTTCTTTTGCTTCGTCTGTCATGTAAGCTAAACGAGTTGCTTCGCCAGCAAAAACTTGTTGTCCAACCATTCCGTCATCGGTTAAATTCATAGCGAATTTTAACATTTTTATTGCCATTGGCGATTTTGCTAATATTTCTTGCGCCCATTTATAGGCTTCAGTCTCTAATTCATTATGAGGTATAACAGCATTTACCATTCCCATTTCATAAGCATCTTGTGCGGAATAATTTCTTCCTAAAAAGAAAATTTCACGAGCTCTTTTCTGTCCAACCATTTTTGCTAAATATGCAGATCCGTAACCGCCATCAAAACTAGTTACATCGGCATCGGTTTGTTTAAAAATAGCATGTTCTTTAGATGCTAAAGTTAAATCACAAATTACATGCAAACTATGTCCGCCACCAACTGCCCAACCATTTACAACTGCAATTACTACTTTAGGCATAAACCTTATTAAGCGTTGTACTTCTAAAATATTTAGTCTATGATAACCATCATCACCAACATAACCTTCTTTTCCTCTAGCATTTTGATCACCGCCAGAACAGAAAGAATATTTACCGTCTTTAGAAGATGGACCTTCCGATGATAATAGTACAACGCCAATATTAACATCTTCGTTTGCGTCATAAAAAGCATCGTATAACTCACTTGTAGTTTTTGGTCTAAATGCATTTCTTACGTCTGGTCTGTTAAAAGCGATTCTTGCAACACCATTACATTTTTTGTAAGTTATGTCTTGGTATTTTTTAACTGTTTTCCATGTAATATTTGGCATAATTTTAGTGTATTTTATTCGTTGTAAATGTAAGGTTTATAAATTTAAAATCAAATTCCGAAAGCAAGTAATCATCAAGTAAAAAATTTCATTAAAAATGATTACCTTCGAATTTTAAAATAATATCATGAAAAAAATCATTAGTTTGTTTGTTTTAGTATTAATAACAGTTCCGTTTTTTGCTCAAGAAATAACGGTTAAAGACTTTGATTCATTTGAATTAGGGGCAAATCGGTTGTTAAAAATATATGTACCAAAATCGTATGCGGAAAGCGAAGATAGAATGTATCCGCTAACCATAATTCTAGATAGCGAATTTTTATTTGATGTTTATGTAGCAAATGCAAAATTATTCGCAAATAAAGATAAAGCACCAGAGCAAATTATTGTTGGTGTTATTCAAAATCAGAAAAGAGAAAGGTATATAGATTGCGAATATAATAAAACAACAAGTATGCCTACCGAAAAAAGCACGCAATTTTATCGTTTTATAAGAAATGAAGTGTTGAGTTATATGGATATAAATTACAGAATATCACCATTCAAATCTATTGTTGGTAATACATTAACTGCTAATTTTATTAATTATTTTTTAATCGAAAAAGATCCTGCGTTTAACGCATATATTAATTTGAATCCATATTATGCATTAGACATAAATTCTATGTTACATAATAAGGTGCCACAATTAGAAAATAGCACATTTTATTATATTATTTCAGGCGATTATAATTCGGATAAAAAACAGGAACTAATTAAATCTTTAGATGGTTTGTTAACACAATCTAACAATGAGAATTTTAATTATTTATACGATGAAGTTAATGACGCAACAAAAGTTTCGTCTATAGGTCAAGGAATTGCAAGTTCGTTAGCATTTATTTTTGAACAATTTTCAGCAATTTCTAAAGAAGAATTTAAAAAGAAAGTAGCACATATGAGTCCGCCAGATGCTATTGAATATTTAGAAGCAAAGTATGTAGATATTGAATACTTATTTGGTGCAAATATTAAAATTAGAGAAAAAGATATTTATGCAATTGAAGGTATAATTATAGATAAAGATGATGGCGATTATTTAGAGGAGTTTGGTAAAATGATAAATAGATTATACCCAGAATCTCCTATTGGTGATTATTATATTGGTTATTATTATGAAACAGGTCAAGATTATAAACGTGCTTTAAAATATTATAAAAATGGGTATGTCAAAATTTCGGATGACAACCCGAATAAAGATGGTTATTACCAAAATGTCGAGAGAGTTTTAGCATTAAAAGAACAAGCAATTGTCGATAAAGCAGATGATGTTTTGAAAAGAAGAGAAGAAAAAGCAGAAAGTAAAGTAGAAAAAAGAATAGAAGCAGAATTGCGAAAAGCCGAGAAAGCATTAGAAAAAGAGAAGAAAAAGAGTAAAAAAGAAGAGTGATTTTTATATTTTTCAACATTCAACATTCAACATTCAACATTCAAAATTATAATAAATATGAAGCAAATAATAACAACAGTAATATTTCTAATTGTAATAACATCATTTTCACAAAAATACGAATTCAAGTCGATTATAGATATTGAATCTTCCAATGTTAAAAGTCAAGGAAATACTGGTACTTGTTGGAGTTTTTCAACATCTTCATTTATAGAAAGTGAAATTTTTAGAGTTTCAGGAAAGCATATTGATATCTCTGAAATGTTTACCGTTAGAAAAACATATGAAGATAAAGCATGGAATTATGTAATGCGACAAGGTAAAATTCAGTTTAGTCAAGGTGGTTTGTCACATGATGTATTAAATTCTATACGTGATAATGGTTTGGTTCCTGAAACCGCATTTGGAGGTTTGCTTCAAGAGAAAGTGTATAATCATTCTAAAATAGTACCACAAATAAAAGAAATCTTAGATATTTATATTAAGAACGATAAAGATTCTGAACATGCCGATTGGAAAAAAGCAACTTCAGATATTTTAGATAAAGAAATTGGTAGCACACCAGAAACTTTTGCATTTGATGGTGATATTTATACGCCAATAGCATTCGCAAAAATGTTAAAATTTAACACGAATGATTATATAACAATCACATCGTTTTCACACAAACCTTTTTATACCAATTTTGTGTTAAACATTCCAGATAATTTTTCGAATGGTAGTATGTACAATATGCCTTTAGACGAATTAACGAGTCTTACAAAAGAGGCATTAAAAAAAGGTTATTCTATAGCGTTAGATATAGATGTTTCGGAAAAAACATTTTCTGCTAAAAACGGTATTGCAGTATTGCCAAGCAATGTTGACGATAATAAAAAATCGCTAACCGAATTAGTTCCAGAAATGGTAGTTACTCAAAAGTTTAGACAAACCGAATTTGAAAATTATAACACAACTGACGATCATTTAATGCACATTGTTGGTTTGCTAAAAGACCAAAAAGGAAACTTATATTTTAAAGTTAAAAATTCTTGGGGTAGCGATAGTAAACGTATTGGTAATGGCGGTTATATCTATTTAAGCGAAGCGTATTTTAAATTAAAAGTGATTTCTGTTTTGTTACACAAAGATGGTGTTTCTGAAAAATATCGAAAAAAAATGATGATTTAGGCTAAATAAATTAAAGTATAAAAAAACGCGTTAGAGTATTAAACTTTAACGCGTTTTTATTTTGGTTGTATTTTTCACTATTCTGATTTAATAAAATCATTTAATTCTTCTATTGTACTTTCAAATTTAAAAGCATCATTTACTTTCCAGTAATTTTCCGGATTATAGCAGAAAGAATAAGCATATTTAGCAAATTCTAATTTTGTATCTTCAAAATTGAATAGCATCATAATTTTTTTTATTTGCATTGCAGTTAGGCAATTATTTTTTGCGACTTGCTTTGCTAGGATTAATTTAGAATCCGAAAAGTTTTTATTTTCAATAGATTTTAAGGCACTATTAAAATCAGAATTACTAATCGTATAGCAATTTATTTCTTCTTCAATAACAATGTTATTCTCAATATGACCTGAAGTGGTTGTTGTCGTGGTTGTAGTTGTTGTAGAGTTAGAGTTTCCTTCGTTTATGTTTACATTTAGACCTATGTTAATGCCACCAACATGAACACCTACATTTATATTGTCGCCATTACCATTAGTTGTTGTAGTGGTTTGGGTTGTAGTAGTGATACTACTAATTTCGGGCATTGGGTTAGTATTGTAATGTATCACAGTAACGCTATCATTTGGCGGTAAAATGTCTATATATGGTGTAAAAGAATAGAATCTCAAAACTAATTTTCCTTTTCTGTTTTCTTTTATTTTATAAGTCATTTCGCCATTTTTGTTATCAACATCAACTACGTTTAAGTAGTTTTTATTTAAAACTTTTAGGTTTTTATTTGTGAAAATGATTTTTGCTTGATAATATTCACTTGTAAGACCATCTATTTTAATATTAACTTCAGGATGTTCATTTTGTCTAATATTATTTAAAAACAAATAGAAGGTTTCGCCAGTTTCTGAAAAAACAGTTAAACTCGATTCTTGAGCGAAAGTGATAGTACTTAAAACTAATGTTATTGCGATAAGTATTTTTTTCATGTGTATATTTTAAAATTGATAGATTTACAAAAGTAGTGCCAAATGTATTTTACTTAAAAAAAGAATCTACAAATTCCGTTTTATTAAAAACTTGTAGGTCATCAATACCTTCGCCAACACCAATATATTTTACAGGTATTTGAAATTGATCAGAAATACCAATTACAACACCACCTTTTGCAGTACCATCTAATTTAGTTACTGCTAATGAAGTGACTTCGGTTGCTTGTGAAAATGCTTTTGCTTGTTCAAATGCATTTTGACCTGTAGAACCGTCAATAACTAGTAGTACTTCATGTGGCGCATCTGCAATTACTTTTTGCATCACGTTTTTAATTTTGGTTAATTCATTCATTAAATTAACTTTGTTATGCAGTCTGCCAGCAGTATCAATAATAATAACGTCGGCATTTTGAGTAAGGCCAGATTGCACAGAATCAAACGCAACCGATGCAGGATCAGAACCCATTTTTTGTTTTACAATTGGCACGTCAACTCTATCTGCCCAAACTTGTAATTGATCTATTGCTGCTGCTCTAAAAGTGTCTGCAGCACCTAAAACTACTTTTAAACCTTGTTTGGTAAACTGATGTGCTAATTTACCAATAGTAGTTGTTTTGCCAACACCATTTACGCCAACTACCATGATAACATATGGTGAATCTTTTTTTGGTATTGTAAATTCCGTTTCATTACCAACATTTGTCATTGCTAACAATGCCGAAATTTCTTCTCTTAAAATAGAATTTAATTCATCGGTACCAAGGTATTTATCTTTGGCAACTCTTGCTTCAATTCTGTCAATAATTTTTAAGGTGGTATTTACGCCAACATCACTAGTGACTAAAACTTCTTCTAAATTATCTAAAACTTCATCATCAACTTTCGACTTTCCTGCAACAGCAGTTGAAAGTTTTGTAAAAAAAGTTTTTTTTGTTTTTTCCAGGCCTTTATCTAAAGTTTCTTTTTTTTCTTTAGAAAATATTTTTTTGAATAAACTCATTGTTCTTGATTAATTGTTTGTTGTTGAATTGCTTAAGTGTTCAAAACAAAAAAACTACTAACTTTTTGCAAAGATAGCAGTTTTGAATTGTATATAAAAGGTTTTTTTATTTAGCTAAAAACTCTTTTACTTTAGATGGATCCATGATTTTTTCCACGAACATATAAGCACCAGTTTTTGGTGACTTAACCATTTTAATTGCTTTTGCTAATCTTTTAGATCCTGTTTGTAACGATGCTACTGCTTTCTTTGCCATCTTTCGATTTATGATTTATGATTTATGATTTATGATTTAAACCAAAAAATCTAATTTATTTAATTTCTTTATGAACTGTCATTTTCTTTAAGATCGGATTAAATTTCTTTAATTCCATTCTGTCAGGAGAGTTCTTTTTATTTTTTGTGGTAATGTATCTAGATGTACCTGCTTTGCCAGTTGCTTTATGCTCTGTACATTCTAATATTACTTGAATTCTATTTCCTTTCTTTGCCATCTCTTAATTATTTTTTAAGTATCCGTTTGCTCTTGCTGTTTTTAAAACTGCAGAGACACCTAACTTATTGATGTTTTTTAATGCTTTTGTAGATACTTTTAAAGTAATCCATTTATCTTCTTCAGGAATGTAAAAGCGTTTTTTAATTAAATTTACTTTAAATTTTCTTTTGGTACGATTTAATGAGTGAGAAACATTGTTCCCAACCATTGCCTTTTTTCCTGTTAGTTCGCAAACTCTAGACATAATTCTTAATCTGTTTAATTTCGAGGTGCAAAATTACAATTATTTTATAGTATTAACCAAATGTTTTTGTACTTTTTT
>CAYQTF010000025.1:4290-5831 GCA_964420345.1 uncultured Flavobacteriaceae bacterium | reverse complement strand
TTTTTGTAATAATTCCAATGCTTTTAAGCTTGTTTTTTCAATAACTTTTTCTCTTGGTTGTCCGAAATTATAAAATTTAACCATTGTTTCTTTTGGTGTGGCAATTGCAATATAAACAGTACCAATCAATTTGTCGGTTTTATCGGTTGTTGGACCAGCATTACCTGTTGTGGCAATGGCATAATCGGTTTTATATATTTCTTTTAAATTTTCTGCCATTTCTTTTGCAACTTGTTCACTTACAACAGAATGTTTGTCAATTGTTTTTTGTTTTACTTTTAGAAATTCTGTTTTAATTCTTGAATTGTAACTAATTACAGAACCAATAAAATATTTAGAAGAACCTGGAACAGAAGTAATCATTTGCGCAATATTTCCACCCGTACAACTTTCGGCAGTTGCTAAAGTTTGATTTTTTGCAGTTAATAATTTACCTATTGTTTCTTCTATAGAACTTGAATTTTCTTCGCCTAAAGTAATATCTTCGACTAAAGAAGACAATTCTTGGTAACAATTTTCCATTAAGGAGTTTAATTTGTCTTTGTTGCTGTTTTTTCCGCTTAAGCGTAATCTTGTTTTTCCGTAAGAAGGTAAATATGCGAGTTTAATTTCAAGAGGTAAATTGTCTTCCCAACTTTCTAATCTTTTTGCGATTTTACTTTCGCCCATTCCGTATGTGATAATGGTTTTATGTAATATAAAAGGTAAATTGAATTCTTTTTGCATTTTAGGTAAAACAGCATGTTTTAGTAAACCTTTCATTTCGTTTGGTACGCCAGGTAACGAAATAATTATTTTATTATTTTTAGAAAACCACATACCAGAAGCAGTTCCTAAATAATTTTTTAAAATAGTTGCTTTTTTTGGAAGCATTGCTTGTTGCAAATCTAATTCTGTATATTGATAATTAACTTTTGCAAACAACATTTTTATATGTTCTTGAATATCGTTGTGCATAATTAAATCATCCTTAAAATATGCAGCTAAAGTATGTTTGGTAATATCATCCTTAGTTGGTCCTAAACCACCAGTTAAGATGATTATATCTACATTTTCTTCCGCTTGACGGACTGCTTTTAAAATATGCAATTTATCATCTTGAATAGAAGTTATTTGATACACAGAAATACCAATTTTATTCAATTCTTCTGCAATAAATTTAGAGTTAGAATCTAGAATTTGACCTATTAAAATTTCATCGCCAATAGTTATGATTTCTGCTTGCATATTTTACTTTTAATGTTAAAGTGGTAAAGGTATTATTTAGATTTAATATTTTTGTTACATTTGTGAAAAATTAACCATTATGAAAAAAAATCTATATCTTACTGTTTTTCTATTTATTTTTAGTTTATCAGGTTATCAGGTTTTTGCTCAATCTATAACTTCTGGACCGAAACCAGTTATAGATCAAATTTTGTCTAGTGGTACAATTTTTCCATTGCCTGTAATAGTAATAGATCCACTATCCCAAGAAATATTAACCTATGAAGCAACAATAATTTGCGGAGAAACATCTGTAGAATTAACAGCACAGTTTA
>CAYQTF010000025.1:0-4190 GCA_964420345.1 uncultured Flavobacteriaceae bacterium | reverse complement strand
TATGAAACTACTAATATTTTAGAAATACACATTCAAAATATAGATATTTGCGATACTTGGAATGGCGGTTTTACACTTATAGGTATTCAAAATGACGCAAGAAATAACTCTTTTGTAGTGCCAGATAGAGATACTGGTGCTTGGAATGCTAATTTTGAATCTTGGCGATTTATACCAAATGGCGCAACATCAACACCACCAACATTTGCTTGGTATGAAAATTATGTAGATGAATTTAATGTAGGTACTTTAATTAGTGCTAATCCTAACCACGTATTTAGTCCACTTGTAGATACTACATATACCGCTGAAGTTAGATATACAGAAGCTTGTTCAGGATTAGAAATAGTTTCAACAGTAGATGTAAATATAATTTTAGCAAACGAGTTACAAGGAGAAATAGTAGAAGACGCTACGTTAACACCTATTGAAGATATTTTCTTTTGTGCTGGTTCTGGCGCTACATTTGACGTAAAAGCAAAAGTTGTATTTGACCCATTAGTGTTTTTTATGGATTATCAATGGAGAGAAGTTTCTACTAATAGTATAGTTAGTATACAAGAAATTTATACTATTGATAGTGCAGAAATAGAATCGGCAGGAAATACTACTGAATTATATGAAGTAACTATGTCTTTATATCTTATTGGTGAAACACCTGGAGTAGATGTGCCTATTTGTTTAATTTCAGATGTAGTTAATGTTGTTGTTGGTATGCCATATTTTGATTTTTTTAATCCAATATATTGTATTGATGATATAAACCCAGTACCTCAAAATATTTTACCTTTTGCAGGTCCTGGAGTATTTACCATTAATAATGGTGGTTTTATAAATGTAAATACAGGCGAAATAGATTTAAGTGCTTCTGGATTAGGTACAGATACTACAGGAAACTTTACAGTAACATTGACCGCTGGTATTGTGCCTAATGATTGTACGTTTAGTTTTGATATTACTATAGAACAATTCGAAAATCCAGAATTTACCTATAATGAAACTATTTACGCTATTGATGGCATAAACCCAATACCTAATTTCATTGCAACTTCTGGCGGTATTTTTACTATAAATAATGGTGCAACAATTAATGCGGTTACTGGCGAAGTAGATTTAACTACAACAACAATTAATCAAACATATAATATTGTGTATACTTTAGATGGTTCTTGTTCAACTAGTGCAAATTTCACTATTACTATTGTAGAAACTTTAGGTATAGAAGAAGAAATATTATCTAATAGTATTTCAATAAATCCAAATCCTGCAAATGGTAATTTTGTTTTGACTAATCAAGATAATATTCCGTTAGAAAAATTAGAACTTGTAAGTTATTTAGGGAAACTTTTAAAAATAGTAGATTTAAAAAACACATCTTTAGAAACACAAATTGATATTAATACGATAGAATCTGGTATTTATTTTATTAGAATAACCAATCAAAATAATAATAGCATTACTAAAAAACTGATTATTAATTAATCGGTTTTTTAGTGTTTTGTTTTTACTATATTTGTAACAAATCAACCTACGTTATGAATATATTTTCTTCGGATAAATTAGAGCAAGTATTACCTAAAATTAAAGCAATTTTAGAGGAACATATTTATCCGTTAGAAAAACAGTATTTAACCTTACCTTTCAGTAAAGTTGCACCTAAATTAAAAGAAATTCGTAAAATTGTACAACAACAAAATTTATGGAATCTTCATTTAAGTAAAAACCATGGCGGTTTAGGTTTTGACTTAGTAGAATTTGGTCAAATAAGCGAATTATTAGGAACTTCGCCTTATGGTCATTATTGTTTTAATTGTAATGCACCAGATATTGGTAATCAAGAATTATTGTTAGAAAACGCATCCGATTATATAAAGGACACTTTTTTAAACCCTTTAATAAAAGGAGAAAGCCGAAGTTGTTTTGCTATGACAGAACCTGATTTTGCAGGATCAAATCCTGTAAATATGGGTACAACTGCCATAAAGGAAGGCGATTTTTACGTTATTAACGGAAGAAAATGGTTTACTACAGCAGCAGATGGCGCAACATTTACCATTGTAATGGCAAATACAAATCCTACAGCAGAAAATAAATACCAAAAAGCAAGTATGATAATTGTGCCTATGGAAACTAAAGGATTAGAGATTATCCGAAATATTTCTATTATGGGCGAAGAAAATGATAGTTATTTTAGCCATTCGGAAATTCAATTTACCAATTGTAAAGTGCCAATTAAAAATTTAGTTGGTAATGAAAACGAAGGTTTTAAACTAGCACAACAGCGACTTGGTCCAGGAAGAATTCATCATTGTATGCGATGGATAGGTATTTGCGAACGTGCATTCGATTTAATGTGTAAACGAGCAGTGTCAAGACAAATAAGTGATACCGAAAAATTAGGTCATAAACAAACCATTCAAAATTGGATTGCCGAATCACGAGCAGAAATCAACGCAGCAAGATTTATGGTGTTACATACGGCAAAAAAAATAGATATAGTTGGAGCAAAGGAAGCAAGAATAGAAATAAGTACCATTAAATTTTATGTAGCAAATGTCTTAATGCGTGTATTGGATAAAGCAATTCAAACGCACGGCGCATTAGGTATAACCGATGATATTATTTTATCTTTTTGGTACAGACATGAACGTGGCGCAAGAATTTACGATGGTCCAGACGAAGTGCATAAAAGTGCTTTAGCAAGACAAATTTTAAAAGGTTACGGTTTAGATGTTGTGAAAAGAGGTTAGACTTTTAGACGTTAGACTTACAAGATAGTGTGGAAAAATTTTGTGAATCTTAGAAGAATAAATAAAAAAGAGATTAGATTTTTAAAGGTTAGACTTTAAGGATAGTGCGAAAAAAAACTATGTAAAACCTCTGTGTTTCTCTGTGATTCTCCGTGTAACAACCCAAAAAAATGACAAAAATAGACAAACCAATAAACACCAGAAAAGGCGAAGAACTGAACGAAAAAAACCTAATCAGTTATTTACAAAGTAACTTGTCTAATTTTTCAAACAATATTCAAGTAAAACAATTTCCGGGTGGTTTTTCTAATCTTACCTATTTAATTAGTTCAGATAATAAAGAATTCGTTTTAAGAAAACCGCCAATTGGCGCAAACATAAAATCTGCTCATGATATGAGTAGAGAATACCAAGTTTTAAGTTTATTAAAACCCGTTTATGATAAAATCCCAAAACCAATATTGTATTGCGATAACGAAAATATAATTGGCGCACCTTTTTATTTAATGGAACGCGTGAAAGGAATTATTTTACGTAACAAAATACCCGAAGGATTAAATTTAAAAGTAAACCATTTTAAACAGTTATCCATTAAAACAATTGAAAATTTAGTGGATTTACATAATTTGGAATTAGAAAAATCGAATTTAATCACTTTAGGTAAACCTGAAGGTTATGTAGATAGACAAGTTATAGGTTGGTCTAAACGTTATTTTAAAGCAGAAACCGATCAGATTAATGCGATGAATTTCGTATCAGAATGGTTAGGAAGTAATATTCCGAAAAGCAATAATGTTTCTCTTATTCACAACGATTATAAATATGATAATTTAGTTTTAGACGAAAAAACCTTAAAAATAAAAGCAGTTTTAGATTGGGAAATGGCAACTGTTGGCAATCCGTTAATGGATTTAGGATCTATGTTATCTTATTGGGTTGAAAAAGGAGAACATCCAGCATTAATACAATTCAATTTAACTTGGTTGGAAGGTAATTTAACTAGACAAGAAGTTATAGAGAAATATGCTGATTTGCGTAATGTAAAAGTGGAAGCTATTTTGTTTTACTACGTATTTGGTTGCTTTAAATTAGCAGTTATTGCACAGCAAATTTATGCACGTTACAAAAAAGGGTTTACAAAAGACGAGCGTTTTGCAGGTTTAATACATATAGTAAAAGCCTGTGGTAAAAATGCAGAGAATGCTATAAAATATAATCGAATTAATAATTTTTATTAGTAAAGACGTTTTGCAAAACGTCTTTACACTAAATATCATAATATATGAAACAATTAAAAGACATCAAAAATATCCTAATATTAGGGTCGGGAACATTGGGTTTGCGAGTTGCGTTAGCATCTGCACTAAATGGTTACAAAGTAATTATTTATGATATTAATGAAGACGCATTTGAGTTAGCAAAAAAGACACAAAATGGTTT
>CAYQTF010000024.1:0-23773 GCA_964420345.1 uncultured Flavobacteriaceae bacterium | reverse complement strand
TAATAACTTATTGCTTTTTAAATTAAAAGGTTATTAATCCCCAACTTTTATATGTAATCCTAGATTTCCATTCCATAGTGGTTTAGTTAACTGAATAGGTATCAGTATTAAATAATTGTATTGAAAGTTCTGCGAAAACGAAGTTTCAACGATTCCTTTAAAAATTACAAGAAATGACAGATTTAAATCTTCGGAAAAGAAAAAACAGACAGTAATTTAATACTTTTAGAAATTTCATGGGTATTCTATTTTGGTTAAAAAAAGAGCTCTTGCAGGTACTGAAATACCAGCATTATTACGATTTTGACTAATGATAATATTATTGAATTCTTCTAAGGAAATTTTATTTAAACCAACTTCATATAATGTACCGACTATTGCACGTACCATATTTCTTAAAAATCGATTTGCTGTAATGTAGAATGTTAGATGGTTATTTTTTTGAATCCATTTTGCTTCGTGTATTTTGCAATCGTATGTATGTACATCCGTTTTTGATTTTGAAAAACATTTAAAATTGGTGTAGTTTAATAAAACGGAAGCTGCTTCATTCATTTTAACAACATCTAAAGTTTGATTATAAATTTGCCAAGTGGTATTTAATAAAAACGGATTTCTACCTAAATAAATTTGATATTCATAACTTCTTTTAGTAGCACTAAATCTTGCATGTAAATCATTTTTTACAGGAAATATTTGTGTAATAACAATTTCATCAGAAATAAAAGCATTTAATTTATTGGTAATTAAAATAACGTCGATTATCGACTCGAATTCAAAATGGGCAAACATTTGTTTTGCATGAACGCCAGTATCTGTTCTTCCTGCACCAATAATTTTAATTTCAGATTTTAATAATGTACTTAAAGCATTCTGAATTTCTTCTTGTACGGTAATAACTTCAGGTTGGATTTGCCAACCATAGTAGTTTTGTCCGTTATAGGAAAGTTCTATAAAATATCTGAATGATTCTTGGTCCTTATTCAACAGGTTTATTTTTTTACAATTAAACAATTAAACAATTAAACAATAAACTATAACCTTTGTCGAATAACTTCATATAAAGCAATACCACAAGCTACGGATACATTTAGTGATTCTATTTCTCCTAATAATGGTAATTTTGCTTTAACGTCACTCATTTTAAGGACAGAAGGAGAAATACCTCTTTGTTCGGATCCCATTATTAATGCAGTTGGTTTTTTTAAATCTACCGTATAAATTAAATCATCTGTTTTTTCGGTTATAGAAACAATTTGTATATCGGATGCTTGTAGCATAAAAAGAGCATCTTTAATATGTTCGACTTTACAAATTGGTATTTTAAAAGCAGCACCTGCCGAAGTTTTAATTGCGTCTGCATTTAATGGTGCATTACCGTGGTTTGGAATAATGATTCCGTTTACGTTTGCACATTCTGCGGTTCTAATTATTGCACCAAAGTTTCTAACATCGGTAATTTGGTCGAGTAGGAGGAATAGAGGTGCTTCTTTTTGTTCTGCTAATTCTTCTAAAAGTTCTTCTAAATTTGTAAAAGAAATTTCCGATATTTTTGCAACTGCACCTTGATGATTTTGGTATTTAGATAATTTGTTTAGTTTTTCTATTGGTACATAACTAGAAGCAATTTTATTTTTTTTAATTTCTATAGCAAGTTCTTTCATTAACGAACTTTTAACTTCTCTTTGTAAATAGATTTTTTCTAATTCTTTACCTGAGTTAATTGCTTCGATAATTGCTCTTATACCGAAAATGGTTTGGTTTTTTTGCATGGGGTAAAGATAAGTTTTTTGTATAAAAAAAGACTGTCTGGATAGACAGTCTTTTAACAATATATTTTAGGTTAATTAGTAACCCGGGTTTTGATCTGATTGACTCATTGCAGGATTAGAATTAATTTCATTTTGTGGTATTGGCCACAAAAGTTGTTTTGTTTGAAAATTAACTCCTTTGCTTTCAATAACTTGTTGTGACAAACCTAAACGTTTTACATCATACCACCTGTGTGGTTCGCCATAAAACTCTACTCTTCTTTCTTGAGCAATTGCCGAAACAACATTACTAGAATCAAAAGTACCAATAGACGGTAAACCTGCTCTTGTTCTAACTTCATCAATATAAGTTATAGCAGTTGGATCATTTCTTCTTGCTAAAACTTCAGCATACATTAACAATACATCCGCATATCTATAAACATATGGTTTAGCACTAGCGCCTAAATATTTATTGATGAATGATGTTTCAACATTTGTATTAGCAGCAATTTTAGTTTTTCTTATATCGCCTACTTCAAAAGCATCTAATAAAGATTGTGATGGTGCAACTTCTCTACGACCACCAGATGTAAAAAATAGATTTAAACTATTGCCATCAGCTGCATTATAATTTACTGTAAATATTGCAGATTCATTATCACCACTATTAAACCCAAATAAAGTATTATAACTTACTAAACTAAAACCACCAATTAACGGTGTTAAAATATTTTCTGCCTCGTTATAATTTCCAAGTGTTAATTGCACTTGTGCTTTAAGTACTTGAACTGCATAATTAGAAAATCTTGTATATGGGTTATCTGGTAAATTACCCTCAGCTAATGCAATTTCATTTAATATATAAGCATATACCTCAGACTCTGTTGATCTAGGAGTCGAATTCGCAGAAGAACCATCTAATGCAACAGTATTTTCAGTAATTGGCAATCCACCATAAAATCGTACTAAATTAAAATATGCATAAGCTCTTAACGCATGTGCTTCTGCAATTATTTCTGCTTTTTCAATATCTTCAATTACATCAATATCTAATTCTGCGGTTAACCTAATTACCTCGGTAGTAGTATTAATAATATCATAATGTTCAGAAAATATTGCTGTTACACCATTATTATCGGTAAAAATATTATTAAATAATACTTCATCTAAATGCGGAAAAGAACCAGTATGAATAAAATCATCTGTATATAAACCTTGAAACATTATTGGTTCTGCACTTGCTACATATCTATCTTGTATATCATTATATGCTTGAAATAGTGTTTGTTTTGCAGTTGCAGCATCTACAATAAATTGATCTGCATTTAGAGCTGAAGGGTCAATAATATCTAAATCTCCTTCACAACTTACAGTCATAATCATTAAACTAACTAAAGTAATGAATGTTAATAAAAATTTTTTCATTTTGTTTTATATTTAAAAAGTTAAAAAGAAAGATTAATTCCAAATTTCCAAGTTTGTGTATTTCCTTGGGTTAAAAAGTCAGTACCACGTGTTAGATTTGTGTTACCTGTAAAGTTTACCTCAGGATCTACACCAGTATAATCGGTTATTAATATAACATTGTCTGCGGAGATACTAAATCTAAGTTTGTCAATACCTTTAATATTTGGGAACGTGTAACCTAAAGTTATATTACGTAATTTGATATATGAACCATCTTCTGAAAATCGTGTAGATTCTTGATTGTTATGTGTTCTAGTTTGGTCATTTGGTCTTGGTAAAGTAGCTGTTGTATTAGTCGGAGTCCAATAATCTAATTGATTGGTGAATTTATTAAAATTCAACCCACCACTAATACCGGCAAATCGTAACGTACTATTAAATACATCATTACCTTCAGACATTGCCCATAAAAAACTTAAATCTACATTTTTATACCTTAAATTATTTTTCCAATTTAGTGTAAAATCTGCCCATGGATTACCACCATTAATTCTATCTTCATCAGTAATTTCTCCATCGCCATTTTGATCAATGTATTTTACATCACCAGGTCCAACTCCATTTAATTGTAAATTTGCAGGAACCTCATCAAGCGTTTGGTATAAACCATCTGCCTCAAGAATATAGAAATAACTTAATGGTTGACCTGCATCAATTCTATTTACAAAACCGGCATCTATTACCGGTGTATCACCAATACTTGTAACTTCAACATCTAAAGTGCTAAAATTAAAATTAGCATTCCATGTAAAATCATCTTTATCTATAACTTTTAAGTTAAGGCTTATCTCATGACCAATATTTTCAATTTCAGCTATATTTGTAGGTGTGTTTCCAGCACCTTGGCTTGGTGTTAATGGTACAGGTAATACTAAAGAATTGTCATTAGTTGTTTTATTATAATAAGAATAATCTAATGTAATTTTATTATTAAAAAATCTAGTGTTGAAACCAAAATCAAGTTGTTCAGTTTCTTCCCATCTTGCATTAGGAGCTCCTTCAGTTAAAAATAGTGTCGACTCTTCAGCATATAAACCTAAATTCACTACAGGTGCAGTAAATCTACCAAACGCAGTGTCGTTACCAACAATACCCCAAGAAGCACGAACTTTTAAATAATTAAAAAACTCACTTTTAAACCAACTAGCACCAGAAACTATATATGCTGCTGAAGCACCATAAAAATCACCGTCTCTATTTACTTTATTTAATTTTGAGGAGGCATCCCTTCTGTATGAGGCCTCTAAGATTAAATTATTTTTAATTGTCGTACCAAATCTAGAGATAAAAGAAGTTCTTTTTTCTTCGCTAAAAAAACCAGTTGTTGTTGTTGGTGTAGTACCTTGTCCTACAAAAGTTAAACCTGCATTTGGAAAACCTTCAGAACCAGCTCTTAAAAAACGCGTAGTTGCATTTTCAAATTCACCAGCTAAATAAGCTCTAAATTTCACATTACCAAATGTTTTATTGTATGACATAGATTGTAACGCTGTATATGTTCTTCTTGTTACATGATCTTCTTGTGCTAAACCTGGATCAAGAGGGTCTACCACACCAAAATTACCTTGTGCTGTTGTTGCAGGGTTAAATAATCTTTCGATATAATTTGACTGATCAAAACCAAAAGTTGATTTAAATGAAAAATCATCATTTAGTTTGTACCCTAAATTAGCATTACCTAAAATCCTAAATGTTCTACCTTTACCAAAATCTTCAACAGCATTTTGAATTGGGTTTGAAAATATAAAATCAGTATAATCTGTAAAATTACCACTTTCATCAAAAATAGTATTACCAGGTGCTTCTAAGACAGCAGTTGATAATACTCCAAAAATATTATTATCTGATACAATTTGATTGATAAATTCATCGGTTAAAGAAACACCTCCAGAAAAATCAAATTTATCACTTAATTTTTGAGTTACATTTAATCTTACATTTTTTCTTTCAAAATCTTGAGTTAATAAAGTTCCTTCTTGGAAAAAATGTGATACACCTAAATAAAAAGTACCTTTATCATTTCCACCAGAGAAATTGAAATTATTATTTGTTAAAATTGCATTATCCACATAAGCTTGATCTAAATAGTTATCTCCTACATTTGCTTGCGATAAGTAAAAGGCACTAAGTACTTCTTGAGATGCGCCAGCTAAACTTGGGTCACCAACTCCAGTTCCAGCACTTGCAGAAACACTTCCAGAAATTGCTCCAGCATTTTCTGCGGAAACATCTCTATAATTTAACCATTGTCCATAATTCATGGTTTTTAATTTTTCTATTTGGTTTTGAAATCCAGTAGTGCTAGAAATAGTTACTTTTGTTTTACCAGACTTACCTCTTTTTGTTCTAATTAAAACTACACCATTTGCACCTCTATTACCATACACTGCTGTTGAAGCAGCATCTTTTAATACAGTAATAGATTCTATATCATCACTATTTAAATTTGATAAAGCACTGTTTTGTTGTCCACCAAAACTATTGGAAACGGTTGAGCCAGTAAACATTACTATACCATCTATAACATATAGAGGAGTACTACTCCCATTTATTGTAGAAGCTCCACGGATACTTACACTAACTTCGCCACCAGGAGCACCAGATGAACTTGATATTTGCAGACCACTAACTGTCCCTTGTAAGGCATTTGCAATATTTGATGTTGAAATGCTTTTTACATCTTCTACATTAACTTTAGATACATTTGTTGTTAAATCTCTTTGGGTTGTTATGCCACCATAACCTGTAATTACAACTTCATCTAATCCAACACCAGAAGAACTTATAATCACATTTAGTGTACTTAGTTCTCCTACAGTTTTAGTTGTATCTTGATAAGATATATGAGAAAATTCAATCATATCCCCAAATTTTGCTTTGATAGAATAATTACCATCAAAATCTGTAACTGTACCAATCTCAGTCCCTTTAACTTTCACCGAAACATCGGTAACAGGTCCTAATTCATCACTGACTGTACCAGAGATTGTCTTCTCTTGTGCAAATGTTATTTGCACTACAAACGCTAATAGTAGCGTTAAAATCATATTAAACTTTGTTTTCATTTTAAATTATTTGAGTTAATTAATTGCAAATATCTTAATTATTTGTTAATTAAACAAGATTTTACATGTTTTTGTTAAAAAATGTTAAAACTTTAACAAAAAAAAGATTATCAAGTTACTGATAATCTTTTTTTTAAAAAAAAGAGTAAATGTACTATTTAAGAATTTTAATAGTTCCAACAGCACTACCAATATTTACTTTTACAAAGTATATACCAGATTCTAAATTACTCATATCAATTTCTGAAGTTAATGCGTTAGGAGTAACTGATTTTACTTGTTGCCCAATAACATTAAAAATTGTAACGTTAGTAATGTTCTCATCTGCATTTAAAAACAACTTATTTTGCACTGGGTTTGGGTATGCTGTAAACCCTAATGATTGTAAATCTTCAATTGAATTTGTAGGTGGTGTAGTATCAAATCTTACATCGTCAATATAGTATCTATTAGCAGCGTCAATAGAATAAAAATTCACACCTCCTAATTGTAAACCAGTATAGTCACCACTATAAACTTCGACATTATTTATTGCAAAAGTAAAACTCAAAGTATCTAAATCTATAACCATTGAAACAGAAAACCATTCATTAGTTGGATATGTTCCTGTTGCTAAAGCAGTAGCCCCATTATAGATTGTTAATCCACCTTCATCTGCACTATCTTCATTATACTGAATATCATAATTCCATTGTGTTCCAGGAGTTTCTGTTTCTTGAATATTAAAATAAGCAGTAGAACCTGAAGGAACAAAAGTCCACCAATCTAAATACCATAAACCAGATGTTTTATCACCAAGTTTCATAACGCCATCAATAACAGCACCTTCAGCGATAAGAATAGATTGCGTACCAGAATGAGCAACATCAGAAGATACAGAAATATCATCAGCAGTACCATCAGTTCCATCCCAATCTCCCCAAATGGCATTACTACTTAAGATTCCTAAAGGATACCCTTCAATATCATCTGCAAACTGTGCGTTAGCAGTAAATGTAAATGCAATCATAACAATTGCTAAAATGTAAATTTTTTTCATAATATAATAAGTTTAAATGTTAATATTAACTACAAATATAAGAAATGTTTTTGTTTTGACAAATTATATTTGTTTTTTAACGTTTTTGGTACTATTACCCAATAAAAAAAGTCTCAATAATTGAGACTTTTTTATCGGGTAACATTTTTTATATTAAACTAAATTTACTGGAATATTTAATTTAGTTTTATTGGTTAATAATTCTAACAGTAAATTCATAACCGTCAGAATTAAACTGTAAAGAACCTACACCAGGTATAAAACCATTTCCAGCTGTAAAGTTCTCTATTGTAAAAACTGTTCCATCATCTGCAGTAGTAGTTCCAAGAAACTCGAATCTATCATTCACAAGAATGTCGGATTCGTTTACACTGAAAGTATTAGCTAAATCGGATAGAGTAATCTGCAATGAGAATGGAAAAGATGTATATGTGTTAAAAATCATTGACTCGGAAGTTATTCCATTAGATATTCTAACAACATCTAAATTATAACTTGACACTTTAAAAGCATCCACTTCAGCAATAAAACTCTCTGGATTAGAAGCATTAATATTTATGTCTTCTGAATCTATATGCATAGTGACAATAGGAGCGTTTTTTAATATTTGTAATGAGTTGGTTTTATCATCATCTTCACAAGAGGTCGTAAAAAGTAATATCAAAATAACTATGTAATTAATATTTTTATAATTATCCACCTAAATTAACATAGAGCAAAAAAAGACTTTAAGGAATGAATTCCTTAAAGCCTTTTTTAAATCAAATAATAATTTATTTAATTCAAATTCCAATTATATTCATAAGCATTTCTTTCAAATGTTAAAAAAAGTTCTAAATCATCTGAACTTTGAAGAACATTACCATCTGCATCTGTACTTATTCCGCCAAATCTAATTATACCTGAATTGAAATTTTCAATTGGTTCATTTAGAGCAGTTGCTAAATCTTGCTTAGTAATAATAATTACAGTTGGAAATGTAGTGATTGTTCTTAACAATACGCCATCATCTGGTGGTGAATTTGCAGCATCTCTTCCAATAATGATATCATGTGAAACTATATTTGGGTCTTGAGATTCAAATATAATTCGTACTTGATTACCTTCATTTTCGGCAGTAAGTGTTCCACTCCAAAAAGAATTACCGGTAGCACTAAATACAATTTCTTCATTTAAATCTACAATGGATACATAAGGATGTGTAGTTTGAAAATTGAATATTGTATCTGCAAAAGAATCACTGTCACTTTTACAATTTGCAAATATTATAGATATTATTAGTAATCCGAATATAAATTTTATTTTATTTTTCATGATATTCTATATTTTAAAAATTTAAGTTAAATGTTGTCCCTTCAGCCCACCATACTTTATCTGATATTGGGTGTTGTACAGCATCATTATTATTATTATTATCTATATATACTGAAGGGTATTTCATGCTATTTGTGAAATCCCCAGAAGTAGTTACAGAAGCCTGTAAATCATTTGGATAGCTAGTACGTCTATAATTATTATATACTTCAATACCATTACCCCATAAGGATTTGTATGACTCTGTAATTATTACATTTAATTTTAATTCACTACCAGATGCTGCATCGTATCTAACCATAGCATCATTAATATAAGTAGTAATTTCAGCACTTGTAACTCCTTCGCCTGTTGGTACAGCAGAAGTCCTAAAACTTGTTACTTTATTAATAGATGCAGTTATTGCTTCTTCTAAAGCTGTTCTTGCAGCACCAACATTATTATTCATCATTAATTCAGCTTCTGCAATTAAAAATTTAGTATTAAAATTTGTCATAATTATAGATGCGCCAGCACCTTTAGCACCTTGATTTGCGTTGGTAGTAGGTGATGTAGAAAAAAGATTTGAAGGATCAACATCTGGACCGTCATAATATCTACCACCAATAGGATATAAACCTTGAACAGAATTTAATGGAAATTCACTTGCAACACCTGGACCTGAATCTCCATGCTCTCTACCAGATATTTTACTAGCCTGATGATGAAAATAGTATCTAAATCTTGGATCATTTTCCATTCTTCTCATAAATGGTGCAGATAAGTAGGTGTTTGCTCCACCAACATATTGATTCACAAACATATTGTGTCTACTATCTGGAGCAATTACTTCAGAATAATTAAACTGAAAATCGTTATTATTATTATTAATAAAATCGTTATTTGATATTAATTCATTTACTCTTGCAGTAGTATTGCTATCTGCTAACCTTGCTTGAACTGCTAATTTAATTAATAAAGAGTTCGCTAAGTTTTTCCATTTATTAATATCTCCATTGTAATATAAATCATTTGTTAATGAAACGCTTCCTCCATCTTCAATTAATAATACAGCGGTTTCTAATAAATTTCTAGTCACATTGTATATCTCTTCATCATCATCTCGACTAGGATTGAAATTTCCATCACCTTGTAAAGTTTCAGAATATGGGATGTCTCCAAATATATCTGCTAAAGTTGTTATTACGTAAGCTTCCATAATATTAGCAACCGCAATAAAATTATTTGCATTAATATCTTCAGTTTCAACATTAGTAGCTAATTCTTTTAAGAGTTTATTGTCGTTTAAAAAACCTGCATATGCAACTGTCCAAAGACCATTAAATCTTACTGCTTGAAATTGATTCTCATACGTTGAAGAATTACCCATTAGTTCCAATCTTGTTACTTGAGATAGTGGTAATTGTGCTGTTTCAAAAAAACTAGCTAAAGAAATTTGTGTTGAATTAAACAAAAACTCTAAAGTTGCATCATCTGGTCCTATAGTACTTGGATTGTCAATTAAATCAGTATCAATTGTTTCACAAGACATAAATGATAATAATGACATTATCACTATTAAAATCGATTTGTTAAAATATTTTTTCATAATTATATATTATTTATTTTTTTATTAAAATGATAGTTTTAAATTAATACCATATCTTTTAGATGATGGTCCATCTGCAGTATCAATACCAGCACCATTACTATTCACACCTGTACCAATTGTATTTGTGTCAAAGTTTAAACCATCTGGCATATTTATAGCGTCAAAATATAAATTCTCACCAATTAGAGAGATTGATAATCCTCCGAATGGGGTTTTGTTTAATACTTTTTTGCTAAAAGTATACCTTAGTGCAACTTCTTGTAATCTAATAGTAGTACCATCAAATATCGCAAATTGATCTGGACCACCTATATATTCATTAAAAAGTGCATCTCCAGAACTTATTACTACAGTGTTTTCTAAACCAGTATCTGTATTTATACCAGGTAAAACAAAACCAGTATTATTTAAACCATCACCATCGGTAGTTAAACCTCTACCAAGAAGAGAAGCAGCTGTTGCAGAATAAATATCTCCACCTTTTCTATATTGTAAATTAGCAGTAAGGGTTAAATTTTTATAGTTAATTGCAGTAAACATAGAGGTAATAAAATCTGGATTTGGATCACCAATAATTTCAATTTCTCCTGCAATATCGTAAGACCTACCGTTATTTAGAAAATTACCATCATCATCTGTAGCGATAACAGTACCTAATAATAGATTTACAGGTTCGCCCTCAATTAAGAAATTACCAACAGTACCAGAACCTGTAACTCTAAATCTTTCTTCCTCTAGTTCTGTAACCTCTGATTCATTTGTAGTGAAATTACCACCAATATTAATAGAAAAATCTTCTGACTTAATTATATCAACATCCATTTCTATTTCAATACCATTTACTTTAAATTCGTTAACATTTCTGTTTGAATCTGTAAAACCTGTTGATGGATCTAAATCTCTATTAAAAATTAGGTTACTGGTAACTTTATTAAAATAACTTATCTCAAAATTTATTCTATTTTTCCAAAACTTTGATTCTATACCAAACTCTACTTCTTCTACTAATGCTGGACCTAAAGCTCCATTTGCAAGGAAAGAACTTATAGAGTTTGTTGTTATTGCTCCATTTCCATTATCAAATGCATTAGAGTTTTGACCCAAAACTTGATTTATTGGAAAAGATTCATTTCCAGCTTGCAACCCGAATGGACCAAAAGAGGCAGAACTTCCAAAACTAGCTCTCAATTTTAAAAAATTAACTGCATCAGATTTTAAACCTTCAAACGCAGCAGTAGGAATAAATGATAAACCTAAACCAGGATAAAATTGTGAATTGTCCACAAAGTTTGAAGTCCAATCATTTCTAGCACTACCAGTTAAATATAAATACCTATTTATGTCAAAAGTAAATTGCATAAATATTCCTGGTATATTTCTAGCGCCATTTAATGATACAGCAATTTGTTCTGCAAAAAATTGATGTTCTAATAAACTATACACTGTTTGCTCTGTGCTAGTTGTAGAGTTAAAATTAAATTCCTCTCTAGTTAAATCTACTCCTGTATTTACAGATAAACCAAATTTGTCATCAGAAAAACGATTGTCATAATTTAAAAGAAATGTATGATTGTTTAACGTTTCCCTTAGTGTTGATGTTAAGAAAAACCCATTAACAGTTGCGGCAACTCGACCTCTATTTTCATACTGCAGCCTTTCATCTATACTGATATCAAAACCATATCTATATGTAAATGATAAATTATCATTAATACCATAGTTTGCACTTATTTGACCAAAAGTACGATTAACTTCTTGATTTCTATTGGTATTATTTATTAACCAATAAGGGTTAGATATTGAGTTTTGAAAAGAAATTTCTTCACCAGTTAAAGGATGTTGGTTTGGAAAACCTGCTAAATCTATATTTCTAGGTGTATTTAATAAACCATTAAAAATACCAAAAACATCTGGTGTATTAAAACTAACATCGGAATAATTTAATGTAGAAGAAATGTTTAGTTTATTTGTTAAATCTGCATTACCACCAATAGAAATCGTTTTTCTAGTCAATGAATTTCCTGGTATAAAACCTTCGTCATCTGTATTACCAACCGATAAATTAAAAGAGGCTTTTTCATTACCACCATTAACATTAACATTAATATTAGTAACTACACCTGTATCAAAAAAGTTTTCTTGAGATTTAAAATTTCTGTAATCTGCAAAAGAACCATCTTGATCGGGAAAACCATCATTAAAAACAGGACTGTTTAAAGTGTAAGGATGTGGCACTTGACCATTTTCATTTATATTATTAATACCTGGAGTATCAAAAGGTGCTCCCCAGTTACCAAAGAAATTATAAAATGCATTATAATAACCTTGACCTCTTTCATTTGTATATTCTGGTAAAGATGCTATTTTATTTATAAAAGTACCTGCAGAAATGGTAACTTCAGTTTTCTTTTTTTTATTAACACCTTTTTTTCCTGCTTTAGTTGTAATAACTATAACACCATTTACACCTGCAGATCCATAAAGTGCTGATGCACTTAAACCTTTTAAAACATTTATAGATGCAATATTATTAGGATCTATGTCTAATGATCTACTTGTGCTATTAAAACCACTACCTGTTGTTGAAGAATTAAATCTTACGCCATCAACCACATATAAAGGTTGGTTATTTCCAAATGAAGTAAGTCCTCTTAAAACAACACTTGATGCTGCTCCGGATAGTCCACTTGCAGAAATAATATCTACACCAGCAGCTTTACCTCTAAGTATTTTTGCAATATCACCAGTCGCTCTTTCTTCAATATCTTCTGCATTCAAATTAGTGACAGCATATCCTAAAGATTTTTTTTCCTTTTTAATACCAAGAGCTGTTACAATAACCTCTTCTAATTGATTACCTGCATCACTAAGAGTAACACTAACAGTATTAGAAGCACCCACAACTTGTTCCATTGTTTGATAAGAAATATGTGAAAAAACTATTATATCTCCAGTTTTAGCATTAATAGTATAATTACCATCAAAATCGGTTACTGTACCGTTATCAGTTCCTTTTACTAATACCGTAATATCAGAAATAGGACCTAATCCGTCGGAAACAACACCCGAAATACTCCTTTCTTGTGCAAAAGAAAATTGCACTACCAACGCTAGTAATAGCGTTAAAACTCCATTAAACTTTGTTTTCATTTGTATTATTATTTAAATTAATCGAGCAAATATCTTAAAAATATCTTAATAAAAGTAGTTTTTTAACAGTTATTGTTAAAAATTGTTCTGAATTACTAAGAACAATTTTAAAACCAAACTAGATTTCAAAACCTAGTAATATACTTAAATCCAACAACCGCTTTACTAAAATCAAAATCTTGATTATCGCTTTTACCTAATACATAATTTAGATTAAGCAAACCAATTTTAGTAGTAAATGCATAACCAAGACCTAAACCTAAAAGATTATCTTTTGTAGTTTCAGTTTCTATGAGACCAAAATCAGTTATACTATAAAAGTAAGAACTATTATTGGTTAAATGTCTATATTCTATATTTAAGGTATTGTATTGCGATACAAAAACACTTTCTTCTTGAAAACCTCTAACGCTATTATTACCACCAATTCTAAATAATTCATTATTAAGAAAATTATCTGAAAGTAAATAACCACTATTAACCTCAGTATAAATATAATTTTTATAATCTAATTGCCAATTAAAAAAAGTGTTTAGACTCAATTTTATTTGAGAAGTATTAATTCCTTCGGAAGTTCTACTACCTAAGAGAGAACTTAAATTAGCAGAGAATTTAACAGGAAAAAAAGCATCCCTAGAGAAAAATTGATTCAAATATCGAATTCCATAAAATGTAGTATTAAAATTCTGAATTATATTATTACTAGCATCATCTAATAAATTGTTTGACGTTTCATTTTGTAATACAACGGATAAACTATTTCGAACATTAATAGCATATTCAATTTCAAGTTGTGTTTTGATATTTATAAAAGTAGAATCTTGTCTGTATAATTGAAGTGATCCTTTAGGGGAAATTGAAGAGTTAAATATATAAGGAGTTTTAACTGCTAAATTAAATTTCTGATTTTCATTACCATTGCTTTTCCATAACAAATCAATAGTAGAACCGTAATTAAACACGTTCTCTAAATGCAAGTCTAAATAACCGTTAAATTCTAAACCGCTACCATTTTCTTTGGAGTTAAAACCAATTAAACCATCAAATTCATTAGCGTTTTTCTTTTTAAGATATAAATATATATGTGTTGAATCTTTAGTGAAAAGAATTTGTGGTGATTTTATTTCTTCTACAAATGCAATAGATTTAAGATTGTTAGAAATACTTTGAAGTTTTTCGGTATTGAAAACCGATTTTTTATTGATATTAAGACGATGTTTTAAAAAGGATTTAGGAAATAATTTATAACCATTTATTACTATCTTGTCTATTTTTCTAATAGTAGTCTCTTTCATAAATAATTCCGCAATAGCAATATTATTTTCTAACTGAATATTTTTCAATGAAAATTGAGTAAAAGACTTTCCTTTTTGTTCAAATCGTTTAACCAATTCATTAAACAGGTTTGGCACTTTATTTATATCAATTTCAAATTCATTATTTGTGATATCGGATTTTAAGATAGTTTCAATTTCCGATTTTATAAGATTATTATTTAAAATTTTAATTTTTATCTTTTTAAATTGTTTCCCTAAGGAATAATTTATTGAATAAATCGAATCGTTTTCAAACAGTACAGTTTTTTTAAGGTTAAAAAAACCATTTAAATGTAATTGATTTTTAATCGAATCAATTTTTTGATTTATATTTTTTTTGTTTATTAAAAACGAATTCAATTCTATTTTTTTTAACCAATTATTTCCCAAGCTATCTTTAGCAGAAATTAGCAATTTTTTTTGTTGTCCGTAACTTAAAGAAACAGATAAAAAAAACAGGTATATATATAAGGAGTAAAATTGCTTCAAAATTATAGTTAAAATTGCTTTAAAAATATGCGTTTTTTAGACAGGATAAAAATAATAAAAATTTGTCTTGACAGTGTGGTTTAATCAAAAATAATTTTATACATTTGCAAACTCTTAAAATAGAGGTTTGTCTATATTAGATAAATTTAAACGAAATTAATAAACAATTAGTATGCCTACTATACAACAATTAGTAAGAAAAGGAAGAACCAAAACAACCAAGAAGAATAAATCGGCTGCTTTGAAATCTTGTCCGCAACGTAGAGGTGTATGTACTCGTGTTTATACAACGACTCCAAAAAAACCAAATTCAGCAATGCGTAAAGTTGCAAGGGTAAGGTTAACTAACGGAAACGAAGTAAACGCATACATACCTGGCGAAGGACATAATTTACAAGAGCATTCAATAGTATTGGTTAGAGGTGGAAGAGTAAAAGATTTACCTGGTGTAAAATATCACATTGTTCGTGGTGCTTTAGATACAGCAGGAGTTGAAGGTCGAACGCAAAGACGTTCTAAATACGGAACAAAAAGACCTACTAAAAAATAAATCGATTAGTAAAGACGTAATATTTTACGTCTCATTAAAACTTAAACGTAATGAGAAAAAAAGTAGCAAAAAAAAGAATCCTTTTACCAGATCCGAAGTTCGGAGATCAATTGGTAACTAGATTTGTAAATAATATGATGATGCACGGTAAAAAATCCGTAGCATTCAAAGTGTTTTACGATGCAATGGATATCGTAGAATCAAAAAAAGTAGAAGGTGAAGAGAAAACTTCTGTAGAAATTTGGAAAGCAGCTTTATCTAACGTTATGCCTCACGTAGAAGTACGTAGTCGTAGAGTTGGTGGTGCAACTTACCAAATACCAATGCAAATTAGAGCAGACAGAAAAGTTTCCATGGCTATAAAATGGTTAATTCTTTATGCAAGAAAGCGTAATGAAAAATCAATGGCGCAGCGTTTAGCTGCTGAAGTAATTGCTGCCTCTAAAGAAGAAGGTGCTGCAGTTAAAAAGAGAGTAGATGTTCACAAAATGGCTGAAGCAAATAAAGCTTTTTCACACTTTAGATTTTAATTAGTAATGGCAAGAGATTTAAAATACACAAGAAACATAGGTATTGCTGCACATATTGATGCAGGGAAAACTACAACTACAGAAAGAATCCTTTATTATACAGGAGTTTCTCATAAAATTGGTGAAGTACATGATGGTGCTGCAACAATGGATTGGATGGAGCAAGAGCAAGAAAGAGGTATTACAATTACTTCTGCTGCAACAACTTGTACTTGGAACTTTCCAACAAAACAAGGCGAAAAAATAGAGGGTGAAACTAAAGGTTATCACTTTAATATTATTGACACTCCTGGTCACGTTGATTTTACGGTTGAAGTAAATCGTTCTTTACGTGTGTTAGACGGTTTGGTATTCTTATTTAGTGCTGTTGATGGTGTTGAACCTCAGTCAGAAACTAACTGGAGACTTGCTGATAATTATAAAGTACCAAGAATTGGTTTTGTTAATAAAATGGACAGACAAGGTTCTGATTTTTTAAATGTAAACAAGCAGGTTCGTGAGATGTTAAAATCGAATGCAGTTCCTATTGTTTTACCAATAGGTGATGAAGAAAATTTTAGAGGAGTTGTTGATTTAGTTAAAAATCAAGCAATTGTTTGGAATGATGAGGATATGGGAGCAACTTTTGAAGTTATCGATATTCCAGAAGAAATGAAAGAAGAAGTTCGTCAATATAGAGGTGAATTAATTGAAGCTGTAGCTGAATATGATGAAAACTTATTAGAAAAGTATTTCGAAGATGAAAACTCAATTACTGAAGACGAAGTACATGTTGCTTTAAGAGCTGCAGTAATGGATATGGCAATCATACCAATGGTATGTGGTTCTGCTTTTAAAAATAAAGGAGTACAGTTTTTGTTAGATGCAGTTTGTAGATATTTACCTGCACCTACTGATAAAGAAGGTATTATTGGTGTAAATCCAAAAACAGATGAAGAAATAATTAGAAAACCAGATGTAAAAGAACCTTTTACAGCATTAGCATTTAAAATTGCTACAGATCCTTTTGTTGGTCGTTTAGCATTTTTTAGAGTGTATTCTGGTCGTTTAGATGCAGGTTCTTATATTTTAAATAATAGAACTGGTAAAAAAGAACGTATTTCGAGAATTTATCAAATGCATGCCAATAAGCAAAATGCAATCGATTATATCGAGGCAGGTGATATTGGTGCTGCTGTTGGATTTAAAGATATTAGAACAGGAGATACTTTGTCTCATTTAGATCATCCTATAGTTTTAGAAAGTATGGATTTTCCTGCGCCAGTAATTGGTATTGCGGTAGAACCCAAAACTAAAGTTGATGTTGAAAAAATGGGTATTGCTATCGGTAAATTAGCCGAAGAAGACCCTACTTTCCAAGTAAAAACAGATGAAGCTTCAGGTCAAACAATTATATCAGGAATGGGTGAATTACACTTAGATATTATTATTGATAGAATGCGTCGTGAATTTAATGTGGAAGTAAATGTAGGTGAACCTCAAGTAGAGTACAAAGAAGCAGTGACACAAACAGCACAACACAGAGAAACTTATAAAAAGCAATCTGGTGGTCGTGGTAAATTTGGTGATATTGTTTTTGAATTAGGCCCAGTTGATGAAGATTGGGAAGGTGAAGGATTGCAATTTGTAAATAAAATTAAAGGTGGTAATATTCCAAAAGAATTTATACCAGCAATTGAAAAAGGATTTACACAAGCAATGGTAAATGGTCCTTTAGCAGGTTTCGTTGTAGATTCAATGAAAGTAACTGTAACAGATGGGTCTTTTCATCCTGTAGATTCAGATGCATTATCATTTGAATTAGCAGCAAAATTAGGATTTAAATCTGTAGCCAAAGGTGCTGGAGCAGTAATTATGGAACCTTTAATGAAAATTGAAGTAGTGACTCCAGAAGATTATATGGGTGATATTGTTGGAGATTTAAATAGACGAAGAGGTCAAGTAAATGATATGAGTGATAGAAATGGTGCTAAAATTATTAAAGCATTAGTTCCTTTGTCTAATATGTTTGGTTATGTAACTACATTAAGAACATTATCTTCAGGTAGAGCAACATCTACAATGGAATTTGATCATTATGCAGAAACACCTTCAAATATTTCTGAAGAAGTAATAAAAAAAGCAAAAGGATAATAATCTACTAAAGCAAAAAATTATGAGTCATAAAGTTAGAATAAAATTAAAATCTTACGATTATAACTTGGTAGATAAATCTGCTGAAAAAATTGTAAAAACTGTAAAAAGTACAGGTGCAGTTGTAAATGGGCCAATTCCGTTACCAACTCGTAAAAAAATATTTACTGTATTGCGTTCTCCTCACGTTAATAAAAAGGCAAGAGAACAATTTCAGTTAAGTGCTTATAAAAGATTGATTGACATTTATAGTTCATCATCTAAAACAATTGATGCTTTAATGAAATTAGAATTACCTAGTGGCGTTGAAGTGGAAATAAAAGTGTAAGTTTGCACGCTGAAAAGAAATCTTCAGCTTAAATAAAATGTCTTAAACGATTGGTTTGAGAAAAACGGTAAAAAATAATTCAGGGTTGAAATATTTTTTTAACCCTGAATTTTTATAATAAAATGTGCTGTTGCAATCAACAGGAAAATAATTATTAATCGAATTTCATTTAGTTTAACTAAAAAAATTCAAAATTTAAAAATCAAAATGTCTGGTTTAATAGGTAAAAAAATTGGAATGACTAGTATCTTTAACGAGGAAGGTAAAAATATACCTTGTACCGTTATACAAGTCGGACCATGTGTAGTTACCCAGGTCAGAACCTTAGAGGTTGACGGGTACGAAGCTCTTCAACTTGGTTTCGATGACAAGAAAGATAAGCAAACTACCAAAGCACTTAAAGGTCACTTTAAGAAAGCTGGTACTTCTGCTAAAAAACGTGTCGCTGAATTCCAAGGATTTGAAGAAGATTATAAATTAGGAGATGTAATTAATGTAGATCACTTTGCAGAAGGTGATTTTGTAGATGTTACTGGCACTTCTAAAGGTAAAGGATTTCAAGGGGTTGTAAAACGTCATAAATTTGCTGGTGTAGGTCAAGCGACTCACGGTCAGCATAACAGACTTAGAGCTCCAGGTTCTATTGGTGCTGCCTCTTATCCTGCAAGAGTATTTAAAGGAATGCGAATGGCAGGTCAAATGGGCGGAGACACTATTAAAGTTCAAAACTTGAGAGTATTAAAAGTAGTTGCTGATAAAAACCTTTTAATTGTAAAAGGTGCTATTCCAGGACACAGAAATTCATACGTAACAATTCAGAAATAATGAAAGTAGATGTATTAGATATCAACGGGAAAAAGACTGGAAGAAGCGTTGAACTTTCAGGTGCTGTTTTTGGAATAGAACCAAATGAACATGCAGTTTATCTAGATGTTAAACAACATTTAGCTAATTTAAGACAAGGTACACATAAGTCAAAAGAAAGAGCTGAAATTACTGGTAGTACTAGAAAAATTAAAAAACAAAAAGGAACAGGTACTGCACGTGCTGGTAGTATTAAATCTGGTATTTTTAGAGGCGGTGGAAGAATGTTTGGACCAAGACCTAGAAATTATTCATTTAAATTGAATAAAGGTTTAAAGCGCTTAGCAAGACAATCAGCATTATCAATTAAAGCAAAAGAAAATAATATTTTAGTAGTGGAAGACTTTACTTTTGAAGCGCCAAGAACTAAAGATTTTATCAATGTTTTAAAGGGTTTAGATTTAGAAAACAAAAAAACTATGTTTGTGTTGGACGGGTCAAATAAAAATGTATATTTGTCATCACGAAATTTAAAACGTGTAAAAATGACAATTTATTCAGGATTAAATACTTATAGCGTTATGAACGCAAATAAAATAGTTATTTCTGAAAAGTGTTTAGAACAAATTGAATCTAATTATACAAAATAATTAAAATGTTAATATTAGTAAAACCGATAATAACTGAAAAAGCAATGGATCAAAGTGAGGTTCAAAATTGCTATTCATTTGTGGTAAACCATAGAGCAAATAAGATTGAAATCAAACTTGCGATAGAAGAAGCTTACAATGTTTCTGTAAACAAAGTAAGAACAATGAATTACCCTGTCCAAAGAAATACCAAATTCACTAAAAAAGGTATGGTTACAGGTACAAAAGCTGGTTATAAAAAAGCAGTTGTTGAGTTAGCAGAAGGAGAAAGTATAGATTTATATAGCAATATCTAAGACATGGCATTAAGAAAATTAAAACCAGTAACACCTGGTCAGCGTTTTAGAGTAGTAACCGATTTTGATGTCGTTACAACTTCAACTCCAGAAAAGAGCCTTTTAGCTCCTAAAAAGAGAAGTGGTGGTCGTAACAATCAAGGTAGAATGACTACTAGAAACATTGGTGGAGGACACAAAAAGAGATATAGAATTATCGACTTTAAAAGAGATAAAGAAAATATCCCTGCAACTGTAAAGACTATTGAGTATGACCCGAATCGTACTGCATATATCGCATTATTAGCTTACGCTGATGGTGAGAAAAGATATATCATTGCACAAGGTGGTTTAAAAGTAGGTCAAGTTGTAATGTCAGGTAGAAATGTTGCTCCAGAAGTTGGAAATACAATGTACTTAAGTGATATACCATTAGGAACTGTAATTTCTTGTATCGAATTAAGACCTGAGCAAGGTGCTGTAATGGCAAGAAGTGCTGGTTCATTCGCACAATTAATGGCAAGAGATGGTAAGTATGCAACAGTAAAATTACCTTCTGGTGAAATCAGAATGATTTTAGTTACTTGTAAAGCAACAATTGGTGTAGTTTCAAATTCTGAACATCAACTTACAGTATCTGGTAAAGCAGGTAGAAGTAGATGGTTAGGTAGAAGACCAAGAGTACGTGCAGTAGTGATGAATCCTGTAGATCACCCAATGGGTGGTGGTGAAGGTAAATCTTCTGGTGGACATCCAAGATCAAGAAATGGAATTCCTGCAAAAGGATTCAAAACTAGATCTAAGAAAAAAGATAGTAATAAACATATTATAGAACGTAGAAAAAAATAGATAAATTATGGCTCGTTCATTAAAAAAAGGACCTTTCATCTGTTATAAATTAGACAGAAAAGTCCAAAAAAACGTAGAATCAGGTAAGAATACAGTTATTAAGACTTGGTCAAGAGCATCAATGATTAGTCCAGAATTTGTTGGACAAACAATTGGTGTACACAACGGTAGACAATTTATTCCTGTGTATATTACAGAGAATATGGTTGGTCACAAATTAGGTGAATTTTCACCAACAAGATCTTTTAGAGGTCATGGTGGTAATAAAAACAAAGGTAGAAAATAGGTTATGGGAAGTCGTAAAAGATTAGCAGCTGAAAAGCGCAAAGAAGCACGTAAAGGTGTTTATGGAGCAAAATTAAATGGTTGTCCTACATCGCCAAGAAAAATGCGATTAGTAGCAGATTTAATCAGAGGTGTTGAAGTTGAAAAAGCTTTAAATATCTTGAAATTTAATCCAAAAGAAGCTTCAATTAACTTAGAGAAACTATTATTGTCTGCTATTGCAAATTGGCAAACGAAAAACGAAGATGCTTCTATTGAAGATGCAGGTTTGTTCATAAAAGAGATATTTGTAGATAGTGCAACAATGTTAAAAAGATTAAGACCAGCACCTCAAGGAAGAGCACATAGAATTAGAAAACGTTCTAATCATGTAACTTTAATTTTAGGTGTAAATAATATAGAAGAAAGCAATTCATAATAGATATGGGACAAAAAACAAATCCAATAGGAAATAGATTAGGTATCATAAGAGGTTGGGAATCTAACTGGTATGGTGGGAATGACTATGGTGACAAACTTGCTGAAGACTATAAAATTAGAGAATATATTAATGCTAGGTTATATAAAGCTAGTGTTTCAAGAATAATTATTGAAAGAACTTTAAAATTAATTACAGTTACTATCACAACTGCAAGACCTGGTATTATTATCGGTAAAGGTGGATCTGAAGTAGATAAATTAAAAGAAGAGTTAAAGAAAATTACAGGTAAAGATGTTCAAATTAATATTTTTGAAATTAAAAGACCTGAGTTAGATGCAACTTTAGTTGCTGCAAGTGTTGCCCGTCAAATTGAAAACAGAATTTCTTACAAAAGAGCTGTTAAAATGGCAATACAAGCAACAATGAGAATGAATTCTGAAGGGATAAAAATTCAAGTTGCTGGACGTTTAAACGGTGCTGAAATGGCACGTACAGAACATTATAAAGAAGGAAGAATACCACTTTCAACTTTTAGAGCAGATATCGATTACGCATTAGTTGAGGCAAATACTCAATATGGTAAAATTGGTGTAAAAGTTTGGATTATGAAAGGTGAGGTTTATGGTAAGAGAGAATTAAATCCATTGGTAGGTTTATCTAAAAAACAAGGTAAAGGTGGAAATAATAGAGGTGGACAAAACAGAAGACCACAAAGAAGAAAGTAATAATAATCCCGATGTTTCGGGAGAGATTTTGAATAAAGACAGAAAGAAATCATAAGTCATAAATCAAATATCGTAAATCAAATATAAGGTTATGTTACAACCAAAAAGAGTAAGAAGACGTAAAGTTCAGAAAGGAAAAGGAAATATGAAGGGTAACTCGAATAGAGGTCACCGTTTAGCTTTTGGTACTTTCGGAATTAAAGCTTTAGATCAAGATTTATTAACTTCTCGTCAGATAGAAGCGGCACGTATTGCTGCGACACGTCACATGAAAAGACAAGGTTCCTTATGGATTAAAATATTTCCAGACAAACCAATTACCAAAAAACCATTAGAAGTACGTATGGGTAAAGGTAAAGGTTCTCCAGAATATTTTGTGGCTGTAGTGAAACCAGGTAGAATAATGTTTGAAATTGGTGGAGTCTCTGAAGAAATCGCTAGAGAAGCATTACGTTTAGCAGCTCAAAAATTACCAGTAAGAACAAAACTTGTAGTTGCAAGAGATTACGCTTAAAATAAAAGAAAATGAAACAATCAGAAGTAAGCAAATTAAAAATGGATGATTTAACTGAAAAGTTAGATATTTTCAGAAAGAATTATGTTGATTTAAAAATGCAACATACAATTTCTCCTTTAGAATCTCCTATTCAACTTAGAGAGTTAAGAAGAACTATTGCAAGGTTAACTACAGAATTAAATAATAGAGACTAGTATTTCTCAATATAGATAAAGATGGAAAAAAGAAATCTTAGAAAAGAAAGAATTGGTGTTGTATCAAGTAACAAAATGGAAAAATCTATTGTTGTTTCGGAAGTAAAAAGGGTAAAACACAAAATGTACGGTAAATTCGTATTAAAGACTAAGAAATACGTTGCACATGATGAAAAGAATGACTGTAACGAAGGAGATACTGTAAGAATAATGGAAACTCGACCTATGAGTAAATCAAAGCGTTGGAGATTAGTAGAAATTTTAGAAAGAGCTAAATAATATGTTACAGCAAGAATCAAGATTAAAAGTAGCTGATAATACAGGAGC
>CAYQTF010000023.1:0-24051 GCA_964420345.1 uncultured Flavobacteriaceae bacterium | reverse complement strand
TCCACAGTAACAGATTTCGCTAAATTACGTGGTTGATCTACATTTCTATCTAACATAACCGCAATATGATAAGAGAATAACTGCAATGGTATTGTAGTTAATAAAGGTGTAAATGCCTCAATAGTTTCAGGCACTTCAATAACATGATCTGCAATACCTTTTACGGTTGTATCACCTTGGGTCACGATGGCAATAATTTTACCTTTTCTTGCTTTAATTTCTTGTATGTTACTAACTACTTTTTCGTAATGGCCTTTACTTGTAGCGATAACAACTATTGGCATATTTTCATCAATAAGTGCAATTGGGCCATGTTTCATTTCTGCTGCAGGATAACCTTCTGCATGAATGTAGGAAATTTCTTTTAATTTTAATGCACCTTCTAAGGCTACAGGAAAATTAAAACCCCTACCTAAATAAAGCATGTTTTTAGCATCTTTATATTCGCTTGCAATGTATTTTACTTTATCATTAATTTCTAAAAGACTTTCTACTTTTTTAGGAATTAACTCCATTTCTTGTAAATAAGAATGATAATCTGTTTTGGAAATATTTCCGTTAGCCAAACCTAATTTAATTGCGATTAAAGACAATAAAGTAATCTGTGTTGTAAATGCTTTTGTAGAAGCGACACCAATTTCTGGACCTGCATGCGTGTATGCTCCAGCATGTGCTTCACGTGCAATTGATGAACCAACAACATTACAAACCCCAAAAACAAAAGCACCTTTTTCTTTTGCCATTTTTATAGCAGCTAAAGTATCCGCAGTTTCACCAGATTGTGAAATTGCAATCACAATATCGTCTTTATTTATTATTGGGTTTCTGTATCTAAATTCAGAGCCATATTCAACTTCAACTGGTATTCTTGCAATATCTTCAAAAAGATATTCGGCTACTAAACCTGCATGCCAAGATGTACCACAAGCAACAATTATAATCCTTTTTGCATTTAAGAATTTTTGCATGTTATCGTCAACGCCAGCCATTCTAATTAGACCTTCATTAACTAACATTCTACCTCTAAAAGTATCGATGATTGCTTTAGGCTGCTCATGTATTTCTTTTAACATAAAGTGATCATAACCACCTTTTTCAATTTGCTCTAAATTTAATTTTAATTGAAGAATATCTGGTTGAACCAAAGAATCATCTTGAATTTTACGCACTTTTAAATCTCTATCTATTTTTACAACAGCCATTTCGCCGTCTTCTAAATAGACACAATTTTTGGTATATTCTATAAATGGAGAGGCATCTGATGCAATAAAAAATTCTTTATTATCTTTACCAATTCCGATAGCAATCGGACTTCCTAAACGAGCAACTACAAATTCGTCTGGTTTGGTTTTATCAAAAACAACAATTGCATAAGCACCAATTACTTCATTTAATGCTAATTGTACTGCTTTACCGAGTTTTACATTTTCTGTTTTTTTAATCTCTTCAATTAAATTGATTAAAACTTCGGTATCGGTATCGCTTTTAAAGGTATAACCTCTATTAATTAATTCAATTTTTAGGGTATCGTAATTTTCGATTATTCCGTTATGGATAATCACTAAATCACCAGATTCAGAAAAATGCGGATGCGAATTTACATCATTTGGCACACCATGTGTTGCCCAGCGAGTATGGCCAAAACCAATATTACCAGTAGTAGTAATTTCTTTTTCAATTCTTTTTTCAAGATCCGAGACTTTCCCTTTGGTTTTAGACATTTTAAGAGTGTCGCCATCGTAAAGAATTAACCCTGCACTATCATAACCTCTATATTCCAAACGTTTTAGACCGTTTATAATAATAGGGTGCGCATCTCTATAACCTATATAACCAGTAATACCACACATATGTTATTGTTTATTTTTTTATTGTTTATTTGTTCTTTATCATAGTTAAATGATGCAACAGTTAAACATTTTTTATTCGTTAAGTTTGGTATAATATATTTCTAATTTCAACCTTTTATCATAATCAGGATCTGAAGGTAAATAATCATTTCCATAAAGAACAACACCTCTTGGATCCCAACTAAATTCTCTTACGATAGTATCGTTTAAAGTTTGTAAATTAGGTAAATCTGAAACATGAAATGCTTTAATACCAAATTTTACAGGTTGCGTAGCATCTTCGTTTTTTAACACTTCAGATAGGTAATCTGTAATTCTAAACCTATATCTTATTGGGTCTTCTGTTGTTTCGGGATCATTATCATCATCTTCACTTTGAAGATTACCATCATACGTTGCTTCACCTACGGATATAATATCTAATATTTGAGCATTATTGTTGGTTTGATCACCATCTTCATCTAACTTATATAAAAATAACCTTGTAGGCACAACATCACCACTTGCATCTTGATCTACATTAAAAACTAAATTTGCTTCATTAATTAACCAGTTTTCATTTCTAATTGCAGTTAAATCTATATTATTAAAAGCATCTAAAGAAATAATAGAACCTTGGGCGCCTTGTACATAAAGTTTTTTACTTTCGCTAGTATTATCTAATACTTGATTTATTGTTGAACCAGCATAATTTCTTTCGAAAGTATTGGTTCTTATACCATTAAATCCGAAAGTCATAACTTGTTTAACCTTAAACTCTTGTTCACCTTCGTCTTCTGTATCGCCATCTTCATTTAAATCGGTTGGCACTTCATTTGTATAATAAATATTCAGTCTTGCGGCTGCAAAATTTAATAGCATTATAGAACCGTTATCAGTTATAACTTCAGATTCAAATAACAAACCATTAAAATATTGAACAAATTTCTCTTGACTTTCAAAACCATCAAAACCATTATTTATTGGATATAAAGGATCTATAAAAATTGTTTTTAAAATATCTTCGTTTAATGTTAGTTTAATAGAAGGATTATTATCTGTATTTGCTATTGTATCATGATTTTTAATTAAAACACCTTCATCATCAAAAGTGTCAAAAAAAGTTCTTCTTACAAATAAAGTATCTGCTTCACTATCGGGTTTAAAATTATTATTATGTAATTCTTCTAAAGTATTATATATTTTATCTGAATAATATTTTTTTGGTTTTGTAGGATCTTCGGGATCTAAAGAGTTTAAAAATGTATTTAATCTAAAAATTTTTATATTAAATTCCGTTTCTTGATTACCAAAAATATTATTTAAAGAAACAGTTGTTATCGGATTTTCAGTATCACTATTATCAGTTTCTATAGTAGAATTATATGGTATGTCTATCATTACCGTATCAATAATTGGGTTTACACCAAAATCGACTTCTGCTGGCACACTTAATTGTGTAGCAACACCAGCTTTTAATAAACCAAAATTAGTAGTGTTATAAACACCCAATGCGTGTACTGGTGTGTTTTCCACTCTAGATTTAAGAACGTTTTTAGTATAAGCATTTACTTCAAATATTGAATCAGTTGCATCAAAAATATTATTATCTATTAATTCAGCACCAACATTTTCAAAATCAGTTTCACACGCAACAATACTTAAGATTATAGTTATTATTACGATTGTATATTTTAATAGATTATTCATTTGTTATATAGATTGTCTAATTATTTTTTAAGATTCGGTTTCTGGTTCTATTTCTAATACTTCGTTTAAATAGAATTCTGCATATGCTTCAGAAAACTCTTCTTCTGGTTTGTATTTTAAAACAGGTTTGTCTATATTTTCTAAATATGAATTTAATTCTAATGGTAAAGAAAAACTGCCTCTAATTATAGCATCAGAATTGTCTATTGCTATTTTGGCTAAATTCACAAAATTTGGTTCTTTAATGATTTCTAGTTTGCTTTCATCAATACCATCAAATTTAATTTTATTGATTAAATCGTTATTTATTTTACCTTCAAAAGGTTCATTATAAAGCGAAACTACAATTTTACAATTAGTAAATAAAGTGTCATTTTTGTAATACTCTTTTAAATATAATGGTAAAAGAGATGTCATCCAACCACTAATATGAATAATATCTGGTGCCCAATTCAACTTCTTAACTGTTTCTATAACGCCTTTTGCAAAAAATATTGCACGCTCATCATTATCTGTAAATAGTTCATTATCTTCATTTTCAAAAACAGATTTTCTTTTAAAATACTCATCATTATCAATAAAATAAACCTGCATTCTTTCTTTTGGTATTGAAGCAACTTTAATGATTAAAGGCATGTCTATGTCGTTTATAATCAGATTCATACCTGACAAACGAATTACCTCATGTAGTTGATGTCTTCTTTCATTTATAACACCATATCGAGGTGTAAATACTCTTATTTGAGCACCTTTTTGATTCATTTTTTTTGCCATTTCAAAAGCCATTTTAGAGGTTTCTGTTTCTGGTAAATAAGGCATCATTTCAGATGAAATAAATAAAATTCTTTTATCTTTCATATTTTGTTTTTAATTCTTCTGTAAATCTTTATCTACAATTTTAAATTCAAGTGCTTTAAATTGCTGTTTTATTGAAAATTCACGAAACGCAAAAATACGAAAATTTGTGTGAAATTCACATTAAAATAGTAAGTTTACACTCTTTTAACGTGTAATTAACATTTGTAAATGGAAGTCTTTAATTCGGTTAAGTCACTACAAAAAAAAATAACTAGTTATAATAAGACTATCTCTATTGCGTTTGTGCCAACTATGGGTGCATTACATAAAGGGCATTTGTCTTTAATTAAAAAAGCACAAAGTGAAAATAATCTAGTTGTAGTTAGTATTTTTGTAAATCCAACTCAATTTGATAATAAAGAGGATCTAAAAAAATACCCTAAAACCTTAGAAGCAGATTTAAAATTACTTAAAAAAGTAAATTGTGACTTAGTGTTTACACCAACTGTTAAAGAAATTTATGATGATGCAGTGGTTTCTAAACACTATAAATTTGATGGTCTAGAAAATGAGATGGAAGGGAAATTTAGAAAAGGTCATTTTAATGGTGTAGCCACTATTGTTCAAAGACTTTTTGAAATAGTAACTCCTAATAAAGCCTATTTTGGAGAAAAAGATTTTCAACAGTTCCAAATCATTAAAAAGTTAGTGGAAATAGAAAAACTGCCAATAAAAATAGTTGGTTGTAAAATATTTAGAGAAAAAGATGGTTTAGCAATGAGTTCTCGTAATATAAGATTGTCTAAAAAACATAGAAAATCGGCGCCTTTTATATATAAGACATTAAAAAAGGCAAAGAAAAAGTTACAAAATAAAACTATTGAAGAAATAGTACATTGGGTTAATAAAAAATTTAAAAAACACCCGTTTTTAGAACTAGAATATTTTATTATTGCAGATGAAAAAACATTAAAAGATAGTACTGTAAAAGAGGCTAATTTACGTGCTTTTATTGCTGTCTTTGCTGGTGAAATAAGATTAATTGATAATATTAAATTACAATGAGAGTTACTGTTTTAAAATCAAAAATACACTGTGTAAAAGTTACAGGTGCAGATTTAAATTATATAGGAAGCATTACTATTGATGAAGATTTGATGGATGCCGCTAATATAATTGAAGGAGAAAAAATATTAGTAGTAAATAATGATAACGGGCAACGTTTAGAAACTTACGTTATTCCAGGAGCAAGAAAAAGTGGCGAAATTATTTTAAATGGTGCAGCAGCAAGAAGAGTGGCCGTTGGTGACACACTAATTTTAATCACTTTTGCAAGTATGAAGTTTAAGGATGCTAAAAAGTATAAACCTTCTTTAATTTTTCCAAACGATAAAAATTTACTTAGCTAGAAAAAATTGAAAAAAAAATTAAAAAAATCAATCTTTATTGTCATACCAATTTTATTTGGTGTTTCTCTAATTGTTTATTTTCTATCAAAATTAACAGTTCAAGATAAAACAGACATTATTCATTCTTTTAAAACTGCAAATTATTTTTGGGTTTTGTTATCGTTATTTTTCGGAATATTAAGTCATCTATCAAGAGCTTATCGTTGGCATTTTATGTTAGAACCTTTAGGCTACAAACCAAGATTTGCAAATAGTGTAATGACCGTTTTAATTGCCTATTTTTTAAACTTATTTATACCTAGATCTGGCGAAATAGCTAGAGCATCTTTTATTTCAAAATATGAAAATATTCCTGTAGAAAAAGCATTTGGAACTATTGTTGCCGAAAGAATTTCAGATATGATAATGCTTTTAATTATTATGTTTACAGCATTATTTCTTCAATTCGATTTAGTAAAAAAATATTTAATTGGAGATAATTTTGACCCAACAAAAAAAATTGTAATTTTAATTGGTCTGTTAATTTTAGGTTTTTTTGGATTCAAAATATTAAAAAAATCGAAAAATGCGTTTATTCTTAAAATTAAAATTTTTATAAAAGGATTAATTGAAGGTGTTACCAGTATTTTAAAAATGAAGAAAAAATGGGCTTTTATTTTTCATACTATTTTTATTTGGCTAATGTATGTTTTAATGTTTTATGCCGTTAGTTTTTCTTTACCCGAAACAACCAATTTGCCTTTTGAAGCGATAATTGTAGGTTTTGTTGTTGGTGCTTTAGCAATGGCTTTAACAAATGGCGGCTTAGGTTTTTATCCTGTTTTTGTAGCAAGTGCCTTAATTTTATATCACATACCTAATAATCCTGCTAGAGCTTTTGGTTGGATTATGTGGACTTCACAAACTATTATGGTATTGGTTTTTGGAGGTTTATCTTTTTTATTTTTACCTATTTATAACAGAAATAAATAATTTATTTCTAAATAATACTGATTTGAATTTTTATAGTAACGGAAAATTATTAATTACAGGTGAATATGCTGTGTTAGATGGTGCTGAATCCTTAGCATTACCAACTAAATTTGGTCAAAATCTAGTTATTTCAAATTCAATTGAAAATAATCTTTTTTGGGAAAGTATAGACAATAATGATACTGTTTGGTTTACATGCAAACTAGTTTTGCCTTCTTTACAAATTATGGATGCTTCTGTAAATGAAAATCAGATTGATATTGCGAAAAAATTACAATTTATATTAAAAGAGGCACAAAAATTAAATCCTAATTTTTTAGTTAATAATACTGGTATTCATATTAAAACGAAACTGACTTTTGATAGAAATTGGGGATTAGGAACATCATCTACATTAATAAATAATGTTGCAGATTGGGCAAATGTTAATGCCTTTAAATTGCAATTTAATACATTTGGTGGTTCAGCATATGATATTGCTTGTGCTAAAAATGATACTTCAATTATTTATCAATTAAAAAACAGAGAACCAATCATTAAGGTTGTGAATTTTAATCCAAAATTTAAAAATCAGTTGTATTTTGTTTATTTAAATAAGAAAAAAAATAGTAGAGTTGCTATTAAGAATTATCAAAAATTATTAAGCGATAAAACTGAATTTATCAAAAATATTTCTTTAATCACCAACAATATTTTAAATACAAATTCAATTTCTGAATTTGAAAAATTAATGCAAGAACACGAAAATATAATTTCAAAAGCAATTAACATAAAACCTATAAAACAACAATTATTTAAAGATTATTTTGGGTCAATAAAAAGTTTAGGTGCTTGGGAAGGAGATTTTGTTTTAGTAACAGGTAATAAAGACACACCAAAATATTTCAAAGAAAAAGGATATAAAACGATTTTACCTTATAAGGAAATGATTTTGTAAAACTAATTAAAATAAATCATAAAAAAAACCTGCTAAATTTCAGCAGGTTTTTTTACTCTCTAAAATATTATTATTTAATAATTAATTTACGAGTTGAAGTATTCGAACCTTCGGTTACTTTTAAGAAATAAACGCCAGTATTCATTTTACCCAAATTAATAACTGAATTTGTACCTGTAAATGAATTAGTATAAACTTGTTTACCTAAAATATCAAATATAGAAACATTTTTTGCTGAAGTACTTAAAGTATTCATTACAATTCTATTGTTAGTTACTGGGTTTGGATAAATTGAAAAACCTTCAATTTCGTTAGAGGTTATCGCTAAAGTTGTGCTACAATTATTTATAGCGCCAGGTGTACCTAGATTTCCAGCACCTATGTCTGTAATTCCTTGACACCATGCTGCACCATTATCATTATCTGTTGCATTATAATGATTTATTGAAAGTTCCATACTTGCACCTTCAACATCTGGGAAAGTTATACCATCATCGTAAATTACTATATCAATAACAATACCTGTACAATCTAAAACTACTTCGTCTGTACTATTACCTAAAGTAAAACCACTATAAACATAATCTACAGCAACACCATCATTTACAGAAGTATCATTACTTTGACCTAAAACCATATATGAATTTGCAGGTATTATTAAACTTGTAATTGTATGTGCGTTTGTGCCATCATCTCTAATTGTCCATCCAGACATATCGATACTAGAACCTGTTGTGTTTAATATTTCGAACCATTCTTTATCCGTGTCTGATCCAGTAGCATTATTAAAAATTTCAGTAATAATAACAGAACCTACAGCAGAACAATTTGCAGGAATACAAACAGGACTGTTAATAAATACAGTTAAATCACAAGAACCACCAGTTGTTGAATTATTTGCTGTGTATATTAAATCTGTTCCTTCATTAATATTTGTAATGGTTATTGTACCAGTTGCAACAGTCGCAGGATCATCACCACCAATAGTACCTGCATTAGTTGTAATAACATAAGCAGAAGTTCCGCCACCAGTAAAATCTATGGTTACCGCATACGTATCTGTACCTGTAGTAAAAGCATCACAAGTAGCTTCTCTATTACCAAAACTTAAATCACATGGTGGACCACAAACATCGTTAGCAGTACCAGGTGTTCCTTTATCGCCATCACCAAAGGCTGTAATTGATAGACACCAATTTGTGCCATCATCATTAGCAGTAGCGTTTAAACTTGTAGGGTTGAGATTCATACTAGCAGCATCAGAAGTTCCTGGATCTGGAAAAACTGGACCACCATCGTATTCAACTCTATCAATTTCTGTACCTGCAAAAGAAGTTAAGATAATTTCGTCATCACCATTAGACAAAGTTATATCAGATCCGTAAGCATAATCAACTGGTGTATTACCATTAATAGTCATGTCTGTAGTTTTACCTAAAACGACATAATCTCCAGCATTAACTAAAACACTTGCAGTAATTAAGTGTGAATTTGACCCATTATCTGTAATTGTCCAACCATCTAGATTAATAGCCGATCCAGTAGTATTATATACTTCAAAATATTCGCCATCACTATCTGCAACAGCATTTGGATTTTGCATTATTTCGGTTATAATAATATCTCCTGCATTTTGCCCGAATGATATAACAGAGATTAATAATGTTAATAATAATAAAATGTAATTTTTTTTCATGATAATTGATTTAGAATAAATATAAAATTTAAAAATAAAAAGTCTACTAATAATTACAATAGTAGACTTTTAAATTATTAATGATAAAGTAAATTATTATTTTATAACTAGTTTACTTATTGCTACATTATTTCCTTCGGTAACTTTTAAGAAATAAATTCCAGAATTTAATTTTCCAAAATTCACTTCAACTTTTGTACCAGTATAAGAACTTGTGTAAACTTGTTTTCCGATAACATTAAATAAAGAAATTGTTTTATTGAAACCGTTTAAAGTAGTTATAGTCAACTTACTATTTACTACAGGATTTGGATAAATATTAAATCCATCAATATTATTATCGTTAATTGAAGCGGTATAATCTGAAAAATCTGCTAAATCTCTAGCGCCTAATGAATAACCTGTACCTCTTTCGATAATTAAACCTACAATTTCTTGTGCTACTGTTGGTACATTTCCATCTATATAATCAACACCAAAAAATGTTCTAAACACAAAAGAATCTGCTCCTTGAGTCATACCATATTCTGTATTATTCATAAATGTAGTTTCTACAGAATTATCTAAAAGAACATCTACAACTTTAACTAGTTCAGATTCATAATCTTCGCCATTTGCTGTTAAATTTGCTAAAGAAACCTCTTGAGGCACAATTGTTAAAGTAGAAGGACTTACTAATACTGCATCGCCAATTGGTGAAAATTGTAACATACCACCAAATTCTGATAATGTTCCAGAAATACCAGTTAAACCATCACCTCTTAATCCTGAAGTAATATTACCAGGACTATCATCAATTAAAATACCAGCAGTTGCATCTTGAATAAATTTTTGATTTCTAAAAGTTGTTCCATAATTAATAAAAACTTCGTTATTTAAAGTGTAAACAGTATTGTCGCCATCTACAAAAGCAGCTCTTAATTCTGCTAAATTCGCAACAAGACTTAAAGTACCTACACTAAATTCGGTTGAACTTGAATCTAAAACTCCACCATTAACTAAATCAACAGTTACATTATAAGTTGTACCATCCGAAGTTGCAACAGCAAAAGGACTTGTTACATTTGTGGTTTGTGTACCATTTACTGTAATATTAACTTGTTCGCCACCAGTAGTATTTGCAGTAACAAATTCTATATTTACATTAGTTGTTCCGGGAGCAAATAACGTTCCGTTAGAAGGAGAAGTAATACTAATTGTTGGGTCTGGAGTGCCAGTAACTACATAAGTACCTATTGGAAAAGGTGTTGCAGCAGATGCATTATCAACTTGACCATCGTTTACATTAATACCACTAAAAGACCAATTTCCTAAAACAAAAGTTGCGCCATCTGGTCCAGTTGCATCATTTCTGTATGCCCAACCGTCTAAATATTCCCAAGGTTCACCGTTACCATCAACATTAATATCTCCAAATGTGTCTGTTACAACACCATTAAAAAACAATTCTACTGCATCATCGCCGTTAATTCCCATAGCACTATCTAAATAGTCTGCATCAAAACCAAAGTAAGTATTAAACGAACCTGGATTACTACCTTCAGTAGCAACATAAATAAAATCTCCAGCCGTATATGAATCTGCCGGAAAAGTAAATTCCTCTCCATCAGTTCCTTGACCATTATTTGCGCTACCAATACCGTAAAGACTTAAGTCTGCAATATTATTAACTACATAAAGTTCTGTCATTTTAGGTGTTCCACCTGCTAAAGGTCCGTCAAAAACACCAGTAATAATTAAATCTTGTCCAAAAGACATAGAAGTTACCATAATAGCAACTAATAATAAGTAAATTTTTTTCATAATAAAATGTATATTGTTTAATTAAAGTTAAATTCTATGCAAAAATACGAAAGAACAATTGTTTTGAATGTTAAATAATCATTAAGTTATTAACTAAATAAACATTTAATAACCCAAAGTAATTAACACTTCTTTAGAGGTCTTATTACTCTTTCTATTATAGAATGTTAAAGCTAGATCTGTTCTATTTGTAAAAACTCCATCTATCCGTTTATTATACTCAACAAATTGCTTGTTAGTATCAAAAGAATAAGGGTGAATTAATAGTTCTGACTTATGTATTAATCCCGTCATCCAAACAGCAGTTAATTCTTCATAATTATTAGGTTTTCCTGAAATACTTGTTCCTATGATATGTACATTGTTTATAATTGCAAAATTTATTGCTTTAGTATAAGTTTCTTTTATATCGCCTTTCATATCTGGTCGCCATAATAAGAAACATTTAGGTATATTTGGTAAGTGCTTTTCTAAATTTAGAATACTTTCAGGCGAAAAAGATTGCAAAATAAGTCTTGCATTTGTATTGGCAATATTTACCTTATTCTTTTGAGTTTTTATTTTTTTCGGATTACTATTAATATTCCAACCCAAATTAGTTAATTCATCTTTCAAATATTTTTCAATATTAGATTTTGGATGTTTAGTTTCTACATAAATCCCTGGTCTATTACCATTATCATTTGGGTCAATTTCGTATTGGTATTTTCCTTGCCAATTATTATTAACAATGACTTTGACTGGATTTCCGTTTTTTCTTTGTATTCTGTTTCCTTCAGCAATCATAATTACATCCTGTAAAGTTAAAATATTAAGATTTTTAAATTTTTCTTTTGCTTGATTTGGATTTACTTTGTTAAACCATGAACCTGCGTCTAATTGTCTTAATTCCAGCAAAGTAAAATCATTAATTGTAGCATTAATTCTATTAGGAAATATTTTTTTAATATTTGTAGTTCGTTTTAAATCATCATCATGAAAAGCGACTAGTTCATTATCTTTGGTTAATTGAATGTCTAATTCTAAATAATCTGCACCAATATTTCTTGCCCAACGGTATGCGGGTTCGGTTTCTTCTGGAGTCCAATAAGTGCTTCCTCTATGAGCAATAATGATGTCTTTTTTTATATAATCACGTACTTTTTTTGTCCTTTCGCTTATTTTTTTAATTTCTTGCATTTGTGTTTTATCTTTCACCTCTTTTTCACAAGCGGTTAGTGTTAAAATTAAAATAATAAAGTTGATTGCTTTCATATTAAATTTCATTTTTGTTTAATTCTTTTAATTGATGGTTTTTATTTTCAATTACCCAAGTGTAACCGATAATAACAATAGCCAAAACACAAGCTACTACGAGTAATTGAAAACTACTATCCCAACCATAATTAGTTACTAAATAACCTATCAAGATGTTTGCCGTTAATGCTCCGCCAAGATAACCAAATAAACCTGTAAAACCTGCTGCTGTTCCTGCCGCATTTTTAGGTACTAAATCTAATGCTTGCACACCAATTAACATTACAGGTCCATAAATTAAAAAGCCGATAGCGACTAAGGCTAAATTATCTATTAATGGATTTCCTGCTGGGTTTTTCCAATAAACTATTACCGCAATCAATACTAAAATCATATAAATAATACTTACAGGTGCTCGTTTACCTTTAAACCATTTATCGCTTACAAAACCTGCTAGAATTGTACCTGGAATTCCTGCCCATTCGTATAAAGAATATGCCCAACCACTTTCTTTAAACGAGAAACCTTTTACTTTTTCTAAATAGGTTGGTGCCCAATCTAAAACGCCATATCTCACTAAATAAACAAATATATTTGCAAAAGCAATAAGCCATAATAACTTATTATTAAACACGTACTTCATAAAAATTTCTTTAGATGAAATAGGAGCATTTTGATCTACACCTTCAATTTTTTCTGGATAGTCATTTTTATAATCTTCAATATTTGGTAAACCAAGAGCTTCTGGTCTATCTCTTAAAGTTAGATAAATAATTATTGCTATAAAAACAGCAACCATTCCTGGTAAATAGAATTTAACATGCCAATTATTAAACCATGACATTCCGTAAATAATTAAAATAGGTACTAATGCAGCACCAACATTATGTGCTGTATTCCAAATAGCCATTTTTGTACCTCTTTCTTTTATAGAAAACCATTGTACCATTATTCTTCCGCTTGGTGGCCAACCCATTCCTTGAAACCAACCATTAAGTAATAATAGAAGGAACATTATAGTTACCGATGAGGTAGCGAACGGGAAAAAACCCATAGTAATCATAATCAATCCTGACATCAATAAACCAATGGGCATAAATTTTCTAGCATCACTTCTGTCGGAAACATTACCCATTAAAAACTTACTTAATCCATAAGCGATAGAAACACCTGATAGAGCAAAACCTAACTCTAATTCGGTATAACCTTCGTCCATTAAATTGGGCATCGCTAAAGAAAAGTTTTTTCTAACTAAATAATAACCAGCATAACCAACAAAAATTCCGAAAAAAACTTGCCAACGCATTTTTTTATAAAACGCATCTACTTTTTCTTCTGGTAAAGCTTCTTTTTTAGGTGGTACTTTTAAAAATTTGAACATGTTTCTTTTTTAATTTGTAATTTTAGTGCCTATCCTGTAATTCGTTGGTATTAGGAAAAAGAGTCTAGAGTTTTAATTTTCTTCAAAGTTAGAAATATAAATTAATAAAAAACCTTTAATAAATAGCACAATTTTAACTTTAGGCACTCTAAACTTTAAATACTTTAGGCACTTGAATAGCACTTTCATTTAATAAATATCCTTTAGCAAGTTCATTAAATTTTTTGATTTGCTTTTCTTCCCATTTTTTATCACGATTTAATTCATTTGCCATAATTTTAGCGACTGCCGGTGCCATTTTTATGCTTTCTTTAGCGTCTAAAAGTAGTGCTCTAGTTCTACGTGACAAAAAATCTTCTACATTTCTTGCGTATTCACTTTTAACTGCCCAAACTACTTGTGCTTTGTTAATTTTTAATTCTTCGCTAATCCATTCTTTTAATTTCGGATTAGTTTTAATTAGTTTTTCAATTTCTTGCATATCCGAACCATAAAAATATAACGGATTATCAAAATCTACATTTTCTTTATAACCATGAATATGCAATTTTTCAGACACACTTTTTCTTTTTGGAAGTTTAAAAAGTGTGGCTAATTTATCTATTGCATCTTCGCCCATTTCTCTATAGGTTGTCCATTTCCCTCCAATTATGGAAACCAAACCAGATTTGGAAATGATTATTTTATGTCTTCTTGAAATTTCTTTTGTTTTCCCGTTAGCATTTTCTTTTGGTGCCGCTAGAGGTCTTAAACCTGCAAATACACTTTTCACATCTGCTCTTGTAGGTTTAATTTCTAAATATCTGCCAGCGGTTTCTAAAATAAAATCTACTTCCTCATCGGTTACTTTTGGTTCTATTGCTGGTTCTTCTTTAGCAACATCTGTAGTGCCTAAAATCACTTTATTGTGCCAAGGTACGGCAAATAAAACACGACCATCTTTAGTTTTCGGAATCATTAACGCATAATCTGATTGTAGAAATTTACTATCGATTACAATATGTACTCCTTGACTTGGTTTAATTACATTTTTTGCTTTTGGATTGTCTTTTTGAATAATTTTATCAACAAAAACTCCTGTGGCATTTAAAACCACTTGTGCTTTTATTTCAAAGACTTCTCCTGTTTCGCCATCTTTAGCAGTGACTCCTTTAATTTTATCATTTTCTTTTAAAAATGATGTTACTTTCATATAATTTAATGCAGTTCCATTATTTTCTATTATGGTTTGTACTAAATTAATTCCTAATCTGGCATCGTCAAATTGTCCGTCGTGATATAAAATACTTCCTCTTAAATTTAATTTTTTAAGTGTTGGTATTTTTTCTAAAGTTTTTTCTTTGGAGTAAGGTCTAGAAGTTCCGAACCTTGATCTACCAGAAAGTAAATCGTAAATTGTCAAACCAAAAGTATAAAAAGGTTTGTACCACCATTTATACGATGGAATTAAAAAAGGTTTATTAGTTACTAAATGAGGTGCGTTTTTTATTAAAAGACCTCGTTCTTTTAAAGCTTCTAAAACTAATGAAATATTTCCTTGTGCTAAATAACGAACACCACCATGTACTAATTTTGTACTTCGGCTAGAAGTACCAATAGTATAATCGTATTGTTCTAATAATAAAGTTTTGTAACCTCTTGTTGTTGCTTCAACGGCAGCGCCTAAACCTGTTGCTCCGCCACCAATAATAATAATATCCCAAACATCGGTTGACTTAACTTGATGGATAAGTTCACTTCTTTTCATTTTGAGAATTACTTTGTTTTTTATTAATACGTTTTAGTCATATCTTCTGGTACAACAATAATAAAATCTGCTAAACCTTTTTCGTTTTCTCCTAATTTTCTAATATCTTTTTGCTCTACGGTTGAAATAGTGACGATATTCAAATCGGCATTATATTTTTTTAAATACCAACCAATTGCTTCAAAATTATCGGAATGATAAGAACCATTATAATGTACAAATAATTTGTTTTCCTCTAAGTTTTTAAAAATAAAATAACCCATTGTAGCATCTTTTATTGCTTGTGCTTTTGGCATGTTATCGCCGCCATGTCCGCCCATCATTTCTAACATTTTTACATAACCTGGTAAATCTTTGTCGTATTTAATTGGTAATGGTGCAATCCAAGATTTTTCTATAGCTGATAATTCATCCAAGCCTTCAAACCCTTTTCTAAAGACAATTTTAGCATTTCGTCTTGGTACATTTGTAGCAATAAATTTAATGTTATTATCTTTTGCAAAATCTACCAAAGGTTTATAATCTGTTTTATAGTTTGGCCATAATCTTGCCAAAGTATCTAATGCTTTTTTATCGATTTTACCAGATAAATAATCGTTAAGTGCTTGTTGATTATCGGCTTCAAACATTTCCGCACCAAGCGTTAATTTTCTTAATTTCGAAACGTCTTTTGTTAATTGTAATTTCAACCAATGTATGATTGAATTATTATGATGTTCACCAAATAAAACAATATCCGCTTTACTTACTTTTTTTAACATTTTTTTATACGAAACTTTTTTTCCTTTAGATGTAAATATTTTATAAGGTTGTCCGTTTTGTGCAATTAATAAAGTAGAAAGACTAAAAAACACGATAGAAAATACTATTTTTTTCATTTTAATGGAATTGTTTGATGCAAATGTATAACTTTGTTACTTAAATAACAGATTTTATATTTTAATCTTATTACTCATGAAATACTTACCAATAGATAATAAATTATTCATAAAAAACAGAGAAAAATTTATCGCTAAAATGGAAAAAGGTGCGATGGCAATTTTTAATTCTAACGATATTTATCCTGTGAGTGCAGATAGTACATTGCCTTTTGCACAGCATCGTGATATTTTTTATTTATCTGGCGTAGATCAAGAGGAAAGTGTTTTGGTGATTTTTCCTGATGCTGTGAAAAATGAGTATAAAGAAATATTATTTTTAAAAGAAACCAACGAACATATTGCGGTTTGGGAAGGCGAAAAATTAACTAAAGAAACTGCATTTACTACTTCAGGAATTACATCGGTTTATTGGTTGCAAGATTTAGAGAAAGTTTTGTTTGAATTAATGACCATGGCATCTTCGGTTTATTTAAATACCAATGAACATTATAGAGCAAATGTAGAAACCCAAACTCGCGAAGCACGATTTATAAAAGCATTACAAAAAAAATATCCTGCACATACCTATTTAAGATCTCAACCAATTTTACAGCGATTACGTTCCGTTAAAGAAAAAGAAGAAATTGCTTTAATTCAGCAAGCTTGTGATATTACCGAAAAAGGTTTTAGAAGAGTTCTTAAATTTGTAAAACCTAATGTTTCAGAATACGAAATTGAAGCAGAATATATTCACGAATTTACTATTAACAGAGCAACAGGTTTTGCATATACACCAATTATAGCAAGTGGTTATAATGCTTGTGTATTACATTATATTGAAAATAATCAAGTTTGTAAAGATGGCGATATTATTTTAATGGATGTTGGTGCAAGTTACGCCAATTACGCAAGTGATATGTCTAGAAGTATACCAGTTTCGGGTAAATTTTCTAAAAGACAAGCAACTGTTTATAATGCTGTTTTAAGAGTTAAAAATGCCGCAGCAAAGTTATTAGTACCAGGTACAATTTGGGCAGATTATCATGTAGCCGTTGGTAAATTAATGACTAAAGAATTGATTGATTTAGAATTATTAACCAAGGAAGCTATTAAAAATGAAGATCCAAAATGGCCTGCGTATAAAAAATATTTTATGCATGGCACATCGCACCATATGGGATTAGATACACACGATTACGGAATACTAACCGAACCAATGCAAGCAGGAATGGTTTTTACGGTAGAACCTGGTATTTATATTCCTGATGAAAATTTAGGTATTAGAATTGAAGATGATTATGTTATTCAAGAAAAAGGAGAACCATTTAATTTAATGGCAAATATCCCTATTACTGTGGAAGAGATTGAGGCGTTAATGAAATAGTAGCAGAATAACCCTACTAGGGTTTAAAACCCTAGTAGGGTTTTAAACTTGACGACTTTGCAAGAAAAAACTTTTTTATATAAAAACATAAACATTTCCTATACCGATTCTGGTAAAGGAAATGCTATTGTTCTATTACATGGTTTTTTAGAAAATAAATCTATGTGGCAAGATATTATTCCAGTTTTAACTAAAAAAAATCGTGTGATAACTGTAGATTTATTAGGTCACGGAAAAACCGACAACCTTAGTTATGTACATTCTATGAAAGATCAAGCAGAGATGTTGAAATCCGTTTTAGACTCTTTGCATTTGCGGCGTTATTATATTATTGGCCATAGTCTTGGTGGTTATATTTCTTTAGCATTTGCCGAATTATATCCTAAAAATATAAAGGGTATTTGTTTGATGAATTCAACTGCTAAAGCAGACTCTTTAGAGCGAAAATTAAATAGAGATAGAGCAATTGCAATGGTAAAAAGAAATAAAAATACTTTTATTAAAATGGCAATTCCGAATTTATTTACAGAAGAAAGTAGAATTAATTTTAAAAATGAAATTGATTTTGTTAAAACAGAAGCGTTAAAAACTTCAGTTCAAGGAGTAATTGCCTCTTTAGAAGGAATGAAAAACAGAAAAGACAGAACTTTTATTTTACATAATAAGGTATTCAAAAAAATGCTAATTATTGGTAAAAAAGACCCTTTATTAAATCAAAAAGAGTTAATAAACCAAGTAAAAAATACCAATACAGAAATTGTAAAACTTTCAAACGGACATATGAGTCATATAGAAAATAAGAAAGAATTAATAACTACATTATTAAACTTTGTAAAATAATGGATAATAAATTAAACCGTGAATATCTCGTAAAATTAGCAAACACCAAAATGCCTTATGGTAAATATAAAGGTTATGATTTGATAGATTTACCCGAACATTATATTGTGTGGTATCATGACAAAGGTTTTCCTAAAGGTCAAATAGGTGAGATGCTAGGTTTAGTTTATGAACTTAAATTAAATGGTTTGGAATATTTAATTCATGAAATTAAGAAAATGTAGACAAAGCAAAGACGTTTTGCAAAACGTCTTTACTTTAGATTTTTTCTTATTAAGATTAGCCCTAATCTTCTAAATCTAAAATAGTTAAATAAATCTCTTCAATTTTTGTTTTAGATGCTTTTGCAATTCTAAATTCCAGATTGTTTACAATAATTATTTCGTTTAAATTAGGGATAGATTCGGTATGATTTACAACATAGCCGCCAAGAGTTTCGTAGGAATCTTCTTTGGGTATATTCAAATTATAAACTTCGTTAAGATGATCTATTTCTAATCTAGCGGAAAATAAAAACTCTCTACTATTTATTTGTTTTTCGATATTTTTAATATGATCATGCTCATCTTCAATTTCACCAAATAACTCTTCAATAATATCTTCTTTAGTAATTAAACCAGATGTACCGCTATATTCATCTAATACAATGGCAATACTTTTTCTCTTTCTACTTAAATTATCTAATAAATTTTTTATTAAAATGGTTTCAGGCACAAATTCAACTGGTAATAAAACAGAGCGAATATTTTTTGGATTTTTGAATAATTCAAAAGTGTTAACGTAACCTATAATATTGTCTAGAGAATTTTGAAAAATCAATATTTTTGAAAGTCCAGAATTAATAAATAATTCTTTTAATTTTTTAATAGGTTCGTGTACTTCTACAGCAATTATTTCGGTTCTAGGTACCATTACTTCTCGTGCTTTTACATTATGAAATTCTAAAGCATTTTGAAATATTTGAATTTCGGAATCTACATTCTCATCGGTTACTTCTAACTGTTCATTAATAAAGTTACCTAATTCTTCTTTACTAAATTCGGTTTGTTCGATGTCTTTTTTAGTATTAAAAAACACACGTAAAATAAAATCTGATATTTTACTAATAAATTCTGAAATGAAATAAAAAAGGATATAAAAAAAGTATGCAAACACCGAAAAAAACTTTAAAGACTCATTGGCAAATGCTCTAAATATTGCTTTCGGAAGAAATTCTGCTGTAATTAAAATTACAATAGTAGAAATAAAAGTTTGTGTAATTAATATAAAAAATGAATTGGGAATAAACGGTGCAATAATACGAGTTAATAATTCGCCCATATAAAAACCATAAATTACTAGTGAAATATTATTACCAACTAACATGGTGGTAATAAATTTAGATGGATTTTTAGTAAGTTTAGTTAAAACAGATGATATAAATGAACCTTTATTTTTTTCGATTTCAACTTGCAATTTATTTGCCGAAATAAAAGCAATCTCCATGCCCGAAAAAAACGCAGATAAAGTTATTGATATGCCAATTATTAAAAACTCCATTTCGTTTTATTTTCTGTTTTCAAATCTGTTTTTACGAAACCATCTTTTAAAGAAAAACATAAATATAGCTGCAATTGCAAGTAGTAAAAACAACAATGCTTTTTTATTATCGATACTAAACGTAGTTATTGCATTGTAAATAAAAAAAACAGCAAAAAGTAAATATGCTATTTCAATAAATTTAAATAATTTCATTTTTTTAATTTTAATAGTTTAGTTTTTCACAGTTACTTTAGCACTATTGTTCATCATATTGGCATTTGATAAATCTGCTTTTGCATCAAAACCAGCCAAACCAATTAAGGTATCTGTTAAACATGTTAAAACAGATTTTTTATTAGAAAAATAATAATTTTCTTTTTGATCCCAAAAAAGTTGTTCTGTTCTTAATTTTAGATTTTTTTGATGATTTATAACTACAACATTTCCTTTAACTTCAACAATACTAGTATTCTTATAAGTAATGGCATAATTTGCAGTTACTGTTGTAGAATCTTTAGCATCATCAAAGGTAATGATTTTTATGCCTTCAGGAAACTCTTGGTACGGATGTTTTTTTCTATTCGAAAAATCTAACAACAATTTTGTTTGCATTTTACTTTTAACAAAACCAGAATCGGTTTGTATTAAATCAATATCTTTCGCTTTTGCTATTGGTAAGTTTTTAGCAGTTATTAAATCATTTATTTCTTTAGTATCGTTACCACAAGAAAAAAGCATTGCCACCAATATTATGGTAGCAATGCTTTTAATTGTATGTATAAATATTATTTTATTCATAGTATTGCATAAAGCAATTTATGGTATTCTTACCGTTTCACCAATCCAACAACCAACTCTGTGCGATGCTCCAGATGTTTTTCCTAAATTAAAAATTAATGTTTTATCCGGAAAATTTCCTCTGTAGTTTTTTAAATATCTATTTCCTTGAGATTTTAAACTCGGGTTCACTCTAATTGCTTGATGTATTTTATTTGCAGCGGCAACATAAGCCATTCTTTTTTCAAATTCTTTTGAACCACAACTATTAGCACTTTTAGCGTACATTCTAGCAATTAAAATATAAGCTTTACCATAATTTGGCACATGAGATATTGCTTCTCTTGCTTTAGTTCTAGCTTGACTATATTTGCCTGCATTAAATAAATCTTGTGCTTGACTATAAACAAATCTTGCTTTATCATCAGGAGTTCCCATTTCAAAAATTCTTACTGCTAAAGCATCTGCTTCACTAGACCTACCTTGACCTCTATAAATACTTTCTAAATATTTTAATACATCTATATTAGTAGCATCTGCTGCAGCCCAATTTTCGATTAAACTAACAAAAAACGGATCATTTTTACAACCTTTTTTATTTAATCTGTTTGCAGTTCTTTTTAACCAAACAATATTAGATTTATTAGCGTCATAGGTTTTTTTGTACAATGGTATTAATCTTTCACAAGTAGCAATAGATTCTACCATACCATCTAAACCACCTTGAATTTTTCCTAAACCACCAAGGTTTTTTCCGAAAAACTCATTATCAACTCTCCATTGTTCTCTTTTAGATAAGGTTTCGCCAGCATCTATTTTTTTCTGTAATTCAGAATATTCGCCAGTCATTTTACCTATTTTTTTATCTACAGCTTCTAAAACCTCATCGTAAGTATCAAATACTTTTTGTGTATTAGTATCTTTATACTTATCTACAACTGTTTGAAAAAATTTGTAAATATTATTTACACTCATTCCTGCAGGATCTGCTTCAAAAGCAAGGTTTAGTTTTTCGAAAACTTGTTCTTCTGTTGCACCATTTTTAATTAGTATTTTAGCCCAATCGCTATATACTTTTCCTAAATTTGTTGGGAAGTATTCAATTCTTTTAGCGTAAATTTCATTAATTAAATCCATAGCGTTAGCATCGCCATTTTTTAATTGATCTTTTGCAATTTTTAAACCATCCGAATACGTATGTTTAGATGCTTGTGGACAATTTTTATAAACCCAAGACCAAGCTTCTAATGCACCTGTGTAATTTTTTGCTTTTACATCTTCATGAAATAAAGAGATGTTTGTTTTACATTTTTCTGGTTCAGAACCATATTTGTCCTGAGCAGAAATTGAAGCTACTCCTATAAAAAGTAACATTATTAGAGTAAAACCTTTCATTTTTGTAGTGTTAATTTTCGTTTTCATATTGTTTAGTTTAATTTTCGTTTTCTGAACCATTTGTCGGTAAAAGATAAAGAGAGGCGAAAGTTAAAATAATTTTCTTTAACTAAACCGTTTCCTTCTTCTCCTTTTTGCCCAATATCAAATCCTAAATTTATATCGGATAATTTTCTCTTACTTGGTAGTGTTAATCCAAAAGACATGCCAAAGTCCTTAATCTCCGTATTATTTATTTTATAACCTAACTCTCTAGAGTAGAATCCAGCACGATAAGTAATACGTTGCCAGTAGTTTGTGAGCGATTCTGCTTTAGGAGTATAAAACCCACCTAAGGCGATTTTACTAGTTTTTATAAACTCAATATTAGCACTTTGTAATTGATTATTTTTAAATACTACAGGATCTTGAAAACTATATTCTAAACCAGCGTACCATTTTTTATGAGCAATGCCGACACTTAAATTAGTTTTTAATGGCGAATTTACTTCGCTATTAAAATCTCTTTCTTCTAAAACATCTTGAACTATCACTAAACTTGGATCGCTAACATTTAGTAAAGATAAAAACCGCTCCGTACCATTGGTTTTTAAATTATTTTCTAAATTTACAGTAATACCAGATTTTAATTCTAGTTTGTCATTAATTTTAGCAGTATTTTGTACTCCAAGTTTTAATGAAAAACCTGTAATATCAGAATTTGTTTCATATAATGAAGCAAGAATTATATCTTCACGTCTATTTAAAATTCGTTTTTCAATATTACCAAAAGTAAATGCGCCTTCAACTCCTATACTTGTATTGTGAGGTAATTTATGGCCAAAACCTAAAAACACTTTATTTGTTCCGCCTTCGCCAAAAAATAGATTTGTTTCCGTATCATTAACATTATCTAAAATAGAATAACCTACATTAGAATTAGGTTGTATACCAAAAACCACACCTGCTTTTTCTCCTACAGGAAAACCAAGTGCTAAATAAGATAAATTAAATTGTGAACCACTTTGCTCTTCAACACCATCATTTACTGTTAAATATTTATTATTTCCTGCAACAGTATAAGTTGTTAATCTTAGCGAAGCATAAGATGCTGGATTTGTAAAGTGTATTTTATAAAGACTATTTTGTGCGCCACCAATACCACCCATATTTAATTCGGATACTGATTTTGCTTCATTAATTTCTCCAATACCAAAAAATGAATATGGTGATATATTATTTTTTTGAGCAATGCTATTTATAGTAACAAAAAGTACTATTACACAAGCTATTTTTTTTATCATTTCTGTAAATTGTAATTTAAAATAGAGTTTAATCCTTCTAATAAAAAATTAGGATTGGCAAATATGCTACTTTTTAACATTTCTACCAAGAAATTTGTATCTCCACCTGTTAAAACTATTGTTAAATCTTTATTTTCGGTTTTGTATTGTTGTATAATTCCTTCTATTTCTAAAATAACACCATTAATTACACCTTTATGTATCGCATTTTTAGTGGTATTTCCGTTTAACGGAATTGTTTGTGCTTTTAATAAAGGTAGATTTTCTGTAAAATGATTTAGTGCTTTGTATCTCATTTCAATTCCTGGTGAAATAGCGCCACCAAAATATTCGTTTTTAGAATTTACAAAATCGTATGTAATACATGTTCCAGCATCAATCACTAAAGTATTTTGATAATTTTTTAAATTAATTGCACCTGAGATTAACGCAATACGATCCACACCAAGAGTTGTTGGCGTTTGGTATAAATT
>CAYQTF010000022.1:0-25344 GCA_964420345.1 uncultured Flavobacteriaceae bacterium | reverse complement strand
TGTACATTTATTACAATCAAAGTTGGAGAAAGTGTTAACATAAAAAATGTGATATATATAATGAATATTGCTAATAAACACAAAATTAAATCATCTTTAGCAGTAAGATCAAAATAAATCTACGTTTATCTGCGTGAAAACAAAAAATGAAAATACTAGATACAGAACATAAAAGAAAATCAGCAGTAATAACAACAATTCTAATGTTATTATTATTGATATTGATTCTATTTGTTGGCGGATTACCGTATAAAGATCCACCAGATGAATATGGCGTAGAAATAAATTTTGGTTATACCGATGCTGGAAAAGGAGATAATACAACTTCTACCGAAGATGTAAAAACCCAACCAGAAAAACAAGAAGAAGAACAGCAAGAAGAACAACAAGAAGAGGAAGTTGTAGAAGAACAACCTGTAGAAGATACGCCTCAAGAAACAGAACCAGAAGAAGTAATTACACAAGAAACCGAAGAAGCACCTGTTGTAAATAATAAACCAGTTACCAAACCAACAGAACCTGTTTCAAAACCAGTAGAAACAAAACCTGAAAAACCGAAACCAAAGCCTAAACCAAAACCAGATCAAGCAACTAGCGATGCTTTAAATAGTATACTTAATGGACCAGAAAATGATGGCACATCTAATAATGGTGATGGCGATTCAGATACAAACGGTAATCAAGGCGATATAAACGGCAATCCATATGCAAGTTCTTATTATGGTGGCGGAAGTGGAAATGGTTCGGGTTTCGGATTAAATGGTCGAAATAAAAAATCGAATAAAAAATTTCCACAAGATTGTAATGAAGAAGGGAAAGTTGTGGTTAAAATAACTGTAAATAGAAACGGTTTGGTTATTAAAACAGAAATTGCACAAAGTGATGACCCGTGTTTAAATGCGGCTGCTAAAAGAACGGCAAAATCCTATAAATTTAATGAAGACTCTAATGCACCTACAACTCAAACAGGTTTTGTAGTTGTTAATTTTAGTTTAGGTGAATGATGATACATTCAAAATGAAAAATCCGCGAAAATCTGCGAAATCTGCGGGAAAAACCCCATACCAACAAACCCTAAATTGGATGTTCACAAAACTACCAATGTACCAAAGACAAGGGAAATCTGCATTCAAGAAAAATTTAACTAATATAATTGCTTTTTCAAAACATTTAGGTAACCCAGAAAAACAATTTAAAACCATTCATGTAGCAGGAACTAACGGCAAAGGTTCAACAAGTCATATGCTTGCTTCCATTTTACAAGAAGCAGGTTATAAAGTTGGTTTATATACTTCACCTCATTTAAAAGATTTTACGGAACGTATTCGAATTAACGGTGAACCAATCCGTAATAATTGTGTTACGAACTTTATAAAAAAAAATAAAGAATTTTTAGAAAAACAACAATTGTCTTTTTTTGAAATGACGGTTGGTTTAGCATTTAAGCATTTCGCAAAAAAAGAAGTAGATATTGCTATAATTGAAGTTGGGTTAGGCGGAAGATTAGATTCTACAAATATCATTACTCCATTAGTATCTGTAATTACAAACATAGGTTTAGATCATACGCAAATGTTAGGCAATACTTTAGAAGAAATAGCATTTGAAAAAGCAGGTATTATTAAGAATAATATACCTGTAATTATTGGTGAAAAACAAAAAAACACAACAGTTGTTTTTGAAAATATAGCAAAGAAAAATAATTCCACACTATATTATGCTTCCGAAAATATAAAAGTAGAATTAAAATCGGATTTAAAAGGTAATTATCAAAAGTATAATATTAAAACCACGATTCAAACCATTAATGTGATTATTGGTTTAGGATTAAAAATCACTAAAAAAAATATTATAAACGGATTGTTAAACGTAGTTAAAAATACTAATTTAAAAGGTAGATGGCAAATATTAAAAACGACACCTAAAGTTATTTGTGATACTGCACATAATAAAGAGGGTTTATTATTAGTTTTAAATCAACTTAAAAATGAAGCATATAAAAAGTTACATATAGTGTTAGGTGTTGTTTCCGATAAAGATTTAGATACTGTTTTGCCATTATTCCCTAAAAATGCTATTTATTATTTCTGTAAACCAAATATTCCAAGAGGATTAGAGGTGTCGATTTTAAAAGAAAAAGCAAAGAGTTTTAACCTTATTGGTAATGAATATGTTTCTGTAAATCAAGCATATAAAAGTGCATTAATTAATGCAGATAATAAAGATGTAATATTTATTGGTGGAAGTACTTTTGTGGTTGCAGAGGTTATTTAAAGAAAAAGTAAAATAATTTTAATCTTTTTTAAAAAAGGTTTGCCAGATTAAAAAACAAGTTTATATTTGCACTCGCAATTATAAGGGCGATTAGCTCAGTTGGTTCAGAGCATCTCGTTTACACCGAGAGGGTCGGGGGTTCGAATCCCTCATCGCCCACAAAACTTCACCTTTTTTTGGTGAAGTTTTATTTTATAAAACTAATATTAAAAACCAAGGTCGAGAACCTTAAAATTTAACAAATTATGGCAGTAAAAATTAGATTACAAAGACACGGTAGAAAAGGAAAACCATTTTATTGGATCGTTGCAGCAGATGCAAGATCAAAAAGAGACGGTAAACTTTTAGAAAAAATAGGAACTTATAATCCTAATACAAATCCTGCACTTGTAGAATTAGATGTAGATGCAGCAGTAAAATGGTTGCAAAATGGAGCACAACCTACAGATACAGCAAGAACTTTATTATCTTATAAAGGTGCGATGCTAAAAAATCATTTATTAGTTGGCGTACGTAAAGGAGCATTAACCGAAGAACAAGCAGAAGAAAAGTTAAACGCTTGGTTAGATCAAAAATCAGGTTTAGTAACTACAAAAGAAGAAGGTCTTGCAAAAGCAAAAGTAGATGCAAAAGCAAAAGCTTTAGCTGTAGAGAAAGCAGTAAACGAAGCAAGAGTAAAAGCAAACGAACCTGTAGAAGAAGTTTCTGAAGAAACAGCAAACGACAGCGAAGAAACCGCAAGTAACGAAGAAGAATAAATTTTAATTTAGGTTAAAATTTAAAAAGGTTTAAATATTAGACCTCACAGGTTTTAAAAACCTGTGAGGTCTTTTTTATTTAATAAATATATGAAAAAAGAAGATTGTTTTTATTTAGGTTTAATTGTTAGAAAGCACAGTTATAAAGGTGAAGTAGTTATAAAACTAGATACTGATGAACCAGAACTTTATGCAGAATTAGATTCCGTTTTTATAGAAATGAATAATAAATTATTGCCATTTTTTATAGAAAATACCTTACTACAAAAAGGAAATCAATTACGTGTAGATTTTGAAGATATTAAGAATGAAGATGATGCAAATGCCATTCTTAAAAAACCAGTGTATTTGCCTTTAACTATGTTGCCTAAACTAGAAGGTAATAAGTTTTATTATCATGAAGTTATTGGTTTTAGAATAATTGATGAACAATTAGGAGAAGTTGGTAAAATAAAATCTATAAACGATACAACTGCACAAGTCTTATTTATTTTAGAAAATAATGATAAAAAAGAGATTTTAATTCCGATGATTGATGATTTTTTGATTAACGTAGATCGTGATAAAAAAGAGATTATTGTTAATACACCAGAAGGATTAATCGACATGTATTTAGAAGATTAGCCATGGTTTTTAAATTTAAAGAGTTTGAAATAAAGCAAGAAAAATCGGCTATGAAAGTTGGTACAGATGCTGTTTTGCTTGGCGCTTGGACTTCTTTAGATAACAAACCTTATTCCATTTTAGATATAGGTTCTGGTACAGGAATAATTGCTTTGCAATTAGCGCAAAGAAGCAATGCAGAAATTATTGATGCTATTGAAATAGACCCAAATGCTTACGAAGAATGTGTAGAAAATTTTGAAAATTCCGATTGGTCTAACCGATTATTCTGTTACCATACTTCTTTAAAAGAGTTTGCCGAAGAAATAGAAGATACCTATGATTTAATAGTTTCTAATCCACCATTTTATAATGAAAATTATTTATCGGAAGACGAATCTCGTAATAAAGCAAGATCTACATCTTCTTTATCATTTAATGAATTATTACTTTCGGTTTCTGAATTATTATCTAAAGATGGTGTTTTTTCTGTGATAATTCCTTTTAAAGAGGAAGTTGATTTTATAGAAAATGCTTCAAAATATAAATTATATATTAATAAAATTACTAGAGTAAAAGGGAATGAAAATACTGATTTTAAAAGAAGTTTATTAGAATTTTCTTTTAAGCAAAGTGAAGTTGAAGTTTCAGAAATAACTATTGAAATTGATAGGCATCAATATACAAGTGAATATATTAATTTAGTGAAAGATTTTTATTTAAAAATGTAGTAGTTTTAAAGTGCTTTTTCTATTTATTTTATTTGTCGAGGTTCTTACAAATTCAGGGATAAAATAAATTTCTTTAGGTTTTTTAAATTTTGAAATTTTGAAATTTTGAATGTTTAATTTTGAATGTTGAATTTCATCACCTTCCACAATTAAAATAATTTTCTCACCTAATTTCTCATCCTTTATAGAACTTATAAAAAAATCGGTAGTGATAATTTTCGCAATCTTTTTTTCGACTTCTTCAGGGATTACTTTTATGCCACCAGTGTTTATTACATTATCAAACCTTCCTAACCATTTAAAACTATTATCCGAAATTAGTTCGACAATATCATTGGTAATTATTGTTTGATTTGTGATTTTTGGCGCATTAATAACCAAGCAATCTCTAGAATCTGTAGAAATTTTAATGTTTGATAAAACTTCAAAATTTGATTCTATTTTACAGTGATTTAATTTTTTAATAGCAATATGTGTAACGGTTTCGGTCATTCCGTAAGTTGCGTAAATTTTGGTTTTAAGGTTTTGTAATTTCGATTGTAATTCATCAGAAACTGCGCCACCACCAATAATTAATTGCTTTATTTTGTGTAAATTGGTTAAACTTGATTGTACTTGTAAAGGTACCATTGCAGTAAAGTCATAAAATTCATTTCCGTTTAACGGATTAGATTTTGGTTCTATAATAGTTAAATGCCAACCTAAAACGATGCTTCTAACTAACATCATTTTTCCAGCAATATAATTTGGAGATAGGCAGAGTAGAGCAGAAGTGTTTTCTTTTAAATTAAAATAATTACCAGTTGCAATTGCGCTATTAACTAAGTGATTTTTTAATAATTGTATATTTTTTGGTTTACCTGTAGAACCAGAGGTTTTTACTTCAATAAATGATTTGTCATTAAATAATTCTATTAAAAAAGGATGCGATGCAATTTCGTTTTTTAAGGTGTAATTTATTAAGGATTCGATAGAACTAAATGAAATTCCGTTTAAACGAAAATCGTTATGTAATTTTATTATTTCCACTTATTTTCTTTTCATTAATTTATTAATAATGGAATTTATATTTTTAGAAAGTTTTAATTTATATACTAAAAAGATGTAAATTATTGAAATCACAAAGGTTTTAAAAATTATATTTATTATCGGGTTTATATCAAAATTCCAAAACTGAAAAACAGCAAAAAACAAACCAATTAAACCTATAATTAGTGCCGTATTTTTAGTTAAAGGTTGCATTTTTAGTTTGAAATTCACATAAAATAATTTTACAATTCCGTATAAAACAACCACAATTAATGTTGCTAAAGCGGCACCATTACCGCCAAATAAATTAATAAAATAACCGTTTAGGGATATGACACTTAATGCCATAGCAACCGAAAAGTAAAAGTATATTTTGTAATAATTAGAGTTGACTAAAATAGCAGAATTTATTCCTAAAAGTAATTCGAATAATTTGGCGATAGAAATCATTAATACCACATAAATACCTGTTGCATAATTCGGATTGCCGATAATTTTATATAAATCGGTAATATTTAGATTAACCAATAAAAATAATAAACCACCAGCAATTAATAAACTTATTGAACTGTCTTTGTATAATTTTTTTACTTCAGATAAATTATTGTTATTTAATTCTTTAGCAGTAATTGGTGTGGCGATTTGTAACATTGCTCTTGCAGGTATGCCAACTACAGTTGCGATATGTACGGCAACGGAATAAAAAGCTACTTTTTCTAGACCTACTTTTATTTGTGGTAGCATAAATTTATCGATTTCTAATAAAATTCCTCCAGCGGAAGCAGATAAAATAATATAAAAGGAATATTTAAAAATCTCATTAATATTTTCAGGTAATTTAAATATTAATTTTGGCGTATATAAATACAATGCATAAATTAACATTATTAGCATTCTTATAGCATAAACAATAGTTAAAGCATAAATGAATTCTTCTTTTAAAAGCCAGTTATAATAGACGGCAATAAGTAAAAATGTAGTGCAGAATCGTTGAAAAACTTCTTTAATGAAATTACCAAAAACCGATTGCATTTTAACTTTACTCCATGCGTAGAATAATTCAAAATAACCCATGAAAATGGCAATCAAAAAAATGTAAAAAGTATAATTTTTAATTAAAGGATTTTTAGAAGAAATACATGTAGAAATATGCTCGTAAAATAAAATACCAACAAACCCTATCGGAATAATTACCATTAACGGAAAAAATAACGAAGTAATTAAAAAACCATCTTGCTCATTTTTAGTCTTATAAGTTGAATAAAACTTGATAACGGAACTTTGCATCCCAAATACAATTAATGGTAATAATACAGCAGACGATGATAAAACAAAGGCAACCAAACCATAATATTCATCTTCTAAAAAGCGAGTATATAAAAATAAAGCATTAATCCCACCAATGGTAAAACCAAGTAAAAGAAAAAATGTATTTTTTAATGATTGTTTGTAAACTATGCCCATTTTATTGTTTTGCTAGGTTCAAATTTAATCAATTAACTTTACTAAGTAACCTCTTAGTCAAATAATTAAATCGAATTAATAGCATTATTGCAGATGCGGTTAAGCTAATTAAAAGACCAATCCAAATGCCAAAAGTTTTATATTCCGTATGTAAACCAAGGTAGTAAGAAATCGGAAAACCGATAACCCAATACGCAACAAAAGTAATATATGTAGGTATTTTAACGTCTTGCATGCCTCTTAATGCGGCTAAAATAACGGCTTGTAAACCGTCTGAAATTTGAAAAATACCAGCAATAATTAATAAACTTGTAGCAATTTCAACAACTTCTTTTTCGGTAGTAAATATTAGGGGTAAATAGTTTTTAAATACCATAAATAAAATAGAAAAAACTAACATAATAACAGAAATTAATAGAAAGTTTGAAATTGCAATACGTCTTAAATCTACAAATTGTTTTAATCCTTTTTGATTGCCAACTCTAATAGTTGTAGCAACGCCAATACCTATAGAAATCATAAAGGTAGTTGCTGCTAATTTTATGGCAATCTGATTTGCTGCTTGTGGTAATGCACCAATAGTACCTGCCAATAATATTGCTGCAGTAAATACACCAACTTCAAAAAGCATTTGTAAAGAAGAAGGAAAACCTAAGTTTGTGATTTTTTTAAAAATGGAAGATTTAATTTCTTCTTTTTTTAATATTGTAATATAAGGTTTAAAAACTGCTTTTGTTTTTATGTAGTACAACAAATAACTCATTAAAAATATTCTAGAAATTAAAGTGCCAACTGCAGCGCCAATAATTCCCATTTCAGGGAAGATCCACCAACCAGTTATTAGAATATAATTCAAAATTATATTTAAAACAACCGTTATTCTTGTTGCTTGCATGGCATATTTTGTCTGCGACAAACCATCTGTAAATTGTTTTAAGCCTTGAAAAATCAACATAGGAAACATCGAAATAGCCACTATTTGAAAATACGGAATTGCCATTTCTACAACTTCTGGAGTTTGATTTAAATGATAAAGAATAGGTTTTATTAGTAACATAATAATAGTTAAAACAAAACCTAAAACAGCCATCATAATAACGCTATGTTGAAAAATATCTCTACCTTTTTTTATGTCTTTCTCACCATCTGATTCTGCTATTAATGGTGTGATTGCGAATGAAAAACCAATCCCAATAGACATTGGTATGAAAATCAAACTATTACCAAGCGAAGTTGCCGCTAATGGTATTGCGCCAATAAATCTACCAACCATTGCATCATCTGCTAAGCCAATGAGTAAATGACCTAAAGAACCAACTACAACAGGCCAAGCAAGTTGCATGTTTTTAGGAAATTCTTTTATGTATTGATTAATATTCAAATTTTAGTATTTTTTGAAATGCAAAGAAACAATAAAAATAAATATTGTTATAGTAGATATTATAGATTTTTAAAGTTTGATTTACGAAATTAGGAGATATTTTTTTTATGTTTATTCACACCGTGACTTTAAGTCACGGTGTGAATTTTAAAAACTTTTTTCAAATAAAAATATCCATCGAAAACAATTTCAGTATCTTCGTACTTCCAATATGCACACACCAATTATATATCTTAAAGGCGTTAGTTCCGCAAGAGCAGAGTTATTAAAAAAAGAACTTGGCCTTAAAACCTATAGTGATTTAATCAATTTTTTTCCGAATAGATATATAGATAGGTCACGTTTTTTTAAAACAAACGAATTACATTCTAATAATAGTGAAGTTCAGATTATTGGGCAAATTACAGCATTGAATTCGGTTAAACAAAAACGAGGTAGTAGGTTAGTGGCCCGATTTTCGGATGAATTTGGTTCTGTAGAATTGGTTTGGTTTCAAGGCGCTAAATGGTTGGTTGATAAGTTAAAATTAAAAACTACGTATGTGCTTTTCGGAAAAATTACGGTTTTTAATGGCAAGTTTACCATATCACATCCAGAATTAGAATTGTTAAGCGAATACAAAAAAAGTTTACGAACTGCCATGCAACCTATTTATCCTTCAACAGAATTGTTAGGTAAAAAAGGAGTAAGTAATCGTGTTGTTTTTAAAATGATACAAAGTTTGTTTTTAGAAGTAAAAGGTAGATTAGACGAAACCTTATCCGATGAAATATTAGAGCAATTACAGTTAGTTTCTAAAAATAAAGCCTTGTTTAATATTCATTTTCCACAAAGTCAAGACGATTTAAGTAAGGCGCAATTCCGATTAAAATTTGAAGAATTTTATTACATTCAATTGCAACTAATTAGGAAAAATATGTTGCATAAAACTAAATTTAAGAGTTTTAAATTTGAAAAAATTGGTACATATTTTAATGAATTTTATAAAAACAACTTAGCATTCGAATTAACAAATGCACAAAAACGAGTTTTAAAAGAAATTAGAAACGATTTGAATACTGGTGCGCAAATGAATAGATTATTACAAGGCGATGTTGGTTCGGGCAAAACAATTGTTGCCTTACTGAGTATGTTAATTGCCTTAGATAATGATTTCCAAACTGCGTTAATTGCACCTACAACTATTTTAGCATCACAGCATTACACTTCGTTTTTGGAATTATTAAAAAACACAGATATTAAAGTCGCTTTGTTGACAGGTTCGGTGAAAACAAAAGCAAGAAGAATTATTCATGAAAATTTGGAAAGTGGTGAATTACATATTTTAATAGGTACGCATGCCATATTAGAAGATAAGGTAAAATTTAAGAATCTAGGTTTGGCAATTATTGATGAGCAACATAGATTTGGTGTTGCGCAAAGAGCAAAAATGTGGTTAAAGAATAATTTACCACCACATATTTTAGTAATGACAGCAACGCCAATACCAAGAACTTTGGCAATGAGTGTTTATGGTGATTTGGATATTTCGGTTATTGATGAATTGCCACCAGGAAGAAAAGAAATTAAAACGGTACATAGATATGATAAAAACCGATTGGCAGTTTTTAAGTTTCTAAAAGATGAAATTGCTAAAGGAAGACAAATTTATATTGTATATCCATTAATTCAAGAGTCCGAAGCAATGGACTATAAAGATTTAATGGATGGTTATGAAAGTATTTCGCGTGATTTCCCTAAGCCAGAATATCAAATAAGTATTGTGCATGGTAAAATGAAACCCGAAGCAAAAGCATTTGAAATGGAACGTTTTGTAAAAGGCGAAACACAAATAATGGTTGCAACTACAGTTATTGAGGTTGGTGTTAATATACCAAATGCAAGTGTTATGGTTGTTGAAAGTTCGGAGCGTTTTGGTTTGTCACAATTACATCAATTAAGAGGTCGAGTTGGTCGTGGTGCCGAACAAAGTTTTTGCATCTTAATGTCAAGTTTTAAATTAAGTGCAGATGCAAAATTGCGTCTAAAAACAATGGTAGAAACAAATGATGGTTTTAGAATAGCCGAAGTAGATTTAAAATTGCGTGGTCCAGGAAATTTAATGGGTACACAACAAAGTGGTGTTTTAAATTTAAAGATTGGTGATGTGGTAATAGATTCTGAAATATTAAAGTTAGCACGAGAATATGCTAAAAAAACTTTAAAGAATGATATGAATTTAGAAAGTCAAGATAATTCAAGAATTAAAAAAACGTATTTACAAATCTCAAGAAACCATGGTGTTTGGTCAAATATTAGTTGAGTTTTAACTTTTGACCAATAACTAAATTGTTATTTGTCATGCCATTTAGTTTTTTAAGTAACACTGTAGTTAAGCCATATTTTTTTGAAATCATGTATAAAGTTTCCCCTTGTAAAACAACATGTGAAGAAGCAGAATTTACAGTTAAAACAGTTTTTTCTTTGACTTTTTCTTCTTTAACTTTTTCAGATTTAATTTCTTCAATTTCTTTTTTTGGAACTTTTTTTACTACAGTTTTTTCCTCTTTATTAGTCTCTATTTTTGTTTGAGTATTATTTGAAGCTATTTTATTTTTTTTATTTATCAGTAAATCTTTATTTGTATTTCTTGATTTATTAATTTTTACATTAAGAATTGCCTCATGAAAATTTTGCTCAATTTGTTTTACATCTGCTTGCATTTCAGATAATTTAATAACCGAAGCAATTGCAGGAAAACCTTGATAATTTAAAGTTAACCAATCGGTTTGTTTGCCTTTTCTGTCTTCAATTGCACTAATATCAAAAGTGCTTTTTACCATACCAGCAATATCAGGATTAGATAAAATTACTGTAGAAATGATGCTACTTTTATAATTTTCGATATAATTTAAAAATTCATCTCCACCATTTGCTATTTCAGAACCATTAAAAAAATATTCATCTACAAATTTTGTAGAATTTTTTTCTTTAATAACCGATTTTAAATCACCTAAATAGGCGGTGAAAATGTTGCTTATTTCATGCACTTTAGATGCGGATTGTTTATATGTAATAAAATCATCATCATTCTTTGCTTTATTAAATATAACATCTAGTAATGTTGAATTTGTAATAGAACTATTTTCTATAGATTCTTCAATCTTAGAATTCATAACCGTAAAAGAGCTTAATACTTCTTTTTCTTTACAAGAAACTTGAAATATTAATACAAATATTAAGAAAATGATGCTGTTTTTCATCTATACTTTATTGTTAGTTTAACTAAATAATTCCCCTAATTCACAAAATTACTAAAATAATCTATAATAATTTGGTTTAATTAAAACTTTATTCTTATTTATTTTATAATCAATAATTGACCAATGGTAATATTATTTGATTTCAAATTATTTATTTCCATTAAATTAGAAACTGTTGTTTGATTTTTTTTGGCAATAGAATAAATGGTATCACCTACTTTTACTACATATTTTATATTTTTTTTAACAATTTTTTTTGATAAAATTAATTCCTGTCCTATTGAAATTTCATTTGTATTTAATTTATTTAAATTTTTTAAAGCAGTCAAAGAAACGTTTTTCTTTTTTGAGATAGAATAAAGTGTATCTCCAAATTCTACTACATAAGTATTTGAATTAGTTAAATTAGTTGAAATTGATTTTTTTGGTTTGGTAATTTTATTGGTTTCAACGATATTCACATCATTTTTAAATTCATAATCTTCTCCTAAAACTAAGGTGTCAAAATAGTAAAGTTCGTATTCTTCGATTAAAGCGATTAACTTTTGAGGGTATTTTTTATCTGTTGCATAACCTGCTGCACGCAAACCTTTTGCCCAAGATTTATAATCATTAAGTGCATAAGTAAATAGTTTTGCATATCTTTTTCTGTCTGCTAAAAAAAGGGAATGATCTCTATAAGATGCTTCGTCCGTTTCGTATTTTCTAAAACATTCTCCTTTTGCATCATCATCATGGTAAACACGTTGGCCTTTCCATTTATGGCATTTAATACCAAAGTGATTTTTTGCCTTTGTAGTTAATACACTTTTTCCGTATCTAGATTCTAATAAACCTTGTGCCAAGGTAATACTTGCGGGTATTTTATAGACTTCCATTTCATGAATTGCCAATTCGCTATATTTTTTTATATAGTCAACTTTTGCAATTAATAGATTTGGTTTGTTTGCATGTAAAACGTCTAATAATGCAACATCAAAAATTGTTTTGTTTTCTGAAATATCAACATATAATGGTGTTTTGACTTTTGTTTTTGAGTTATTTTGAATAGACTTTACAACAACTCTGTTAGTTTTGTGTTGAATGGTTTTTTTATGCTTAGAAGTGTTTCTGTTAGAGGTAGTTCTTTTATTTGAACGACAACTACTTATTAATATAATTGTTAAAAGTAGTGAAATTATTTTTTTCATATTTTTATTTTATGCTATTTGTGGTAATCCTTTTTTAATTAATTTTTTATTCATTGCATTAATACCTTGTAAACCACCAGTATGTATTGTTAATATTTTCGTTCCTTCTTTAAATGCTTTTTTGTTGATTAAATCATCAATACCAAACATCATTTTTCCAGTGTAAATTGGGTCTAAAGAAATGCCATATTTTACTTTAAATTTATTTATAAACGTAATTAATTCTATATTTATTTTAGCAAACCCACCAAAATGATAATTTAAATTGAGATTCCAGTTTTTATTATTAGGCATTAATTTGTTTATATCTGTTTTTAAAAAGTTTCCTTTTAAAGCAGGAAAACCGATAATTTTTTGTTTATCTTTTAAAGAGTTTATTAAACCAGTAATAGTGCCACCTGTACCAACTGAAACACAAATATAATCGAATTTTTCATCTTCTAAAGTTAAAATTTCTTGACAACCTTTTATGGCTAATTTATTTGTGCCACCTTCTGGGATTATGTAAAATTCGCCAAATTCCTTTTTTAAATCTAAAATAAATTTTTCTTCGTTTTTATTTCTGTAATTACTTCTGGTTATAAACTTAAATTCCATACCACAAGAAACTGCAAATTTTAGAGTTGTATTGTTTTTTAAAGTATTTTTTATATCCAAGTCTAATTCTTCACCTCTAATTATACCAATTGTTTTAAAGTTGTGAAGTTTTCCTGCATAGGCAACTGCGGAAATATGATTAGAATAAGCACCGCCAAATGTTAAAAGTGTTTGGTGTTCTTTTTTTTGAGCTTCTAAAATATTATATTTTAATTTTCTGAATTTATTACCAGAAATATGTGGATGTAGTAAATCTTCTCTTTTTAGATATACTGAAACTCCTTTTTTGGTATATAAGAATTCGTTTTTGCTAACAGAATTTTTGAAACTCATAAAAATTAATTGATAATTTTCCCATCACGCATTTCTAATTTTCGATCTGTCATATTTGCCAATTCTTGATTATGAGTAACAATAACAAAAGTTTGATTATATTTATCTCGTAAAGTAAAAAATAATTCATGTAAATTTTTAGCCGAATTTGAATCTAAATTTCCGCTAGGTTCATCCGCAAAAATAACTTTTGGTTTGTTAATTAATGCCCTTGCAACTGCAACTCTTTGTTGTTCGCCACCTGAAAGTTCGTTTGGTTTATGATTAATTCTGTTAGATAAGCCTAAAAAAGTTAATATTTCTTTTGCTTCTTTTTCAACTTCGCTTTTTTTTCTTTTTGCAATAAAACCTGGTATGCAGACATTTTCTAATGCAGTAAATTCTGGTAATAGTTGATGAAATTGAAAAATAAAACCAATATTTAAATTCCTAAATTTAGATAATTCATTATCTTTTAGATTTAAAACGTTAACGTTGTTAATCATTAAGGATACATTGTTTTCTTTATCTGGTCTATCTAACGTTCCTAATATTTGAAGTAAAGTCGTTTTTCCAGCACCTGAAGGACCAACTATAGATACGATTTCACCTTTATTAATAGTTAAATCAACTTGATTTAATACTTCTAATTCACCATACTTTTTACTAAGCGACTTTGCCTTTATCATTTTATTTATATTTCGAAGCAAATATACTTATAATCATTTAATGTTAATCGTCAATATGTTAAAGTCTAAGTTAATTTATTTTAATTTAACTTTTACGTTAAAATAAATGTTAAATTCGCATTTTAGATAATTAGGGTATTAGTTTATTAAATTGTTTGATAATAAATATTCTAACAACTATATTAATATAAACAGAACAATTACATGAAACAAATTACTTTTATTTTATTTTTTATTGCAAATTTAATTTATGGACAAACACCATGTGAAAATGGATTTGCTGGCGAATTTCCATGTAATGAAATTGATTTAATGTCGCATGTATCTTTGTCAGATTTTTCGGCATCTTTTGTAAATGATTCTTGGGGTTGGACAGACGCTACAACACAAAGAGAATATGCAATAATAGGTTTAGATAATGGTACTGCATTTGTGGATATAACAGATCCAGTAAACCCTATTTATTTAGGGAAATTACCGACACATTCTGGAAATAGTATTTGGCGAGATATGAAAATATATAATGATTATGCGTTTATTGTTAGTGAGGCAGGCGGTCACGGAATGCAGGTTTTTGATTTGACTAGATTACGTGATGTTACAAATGCCCCAGAAACATTTACCGAAGATGCACATAATGATAGTTTTGGTAATGCACATAATATAGCAATTAATGAAGATACTGGTTATGCATATATTATAGGTGCTAGTCCTCAAAATGGTGGTCCAATTTTTATTAATATTCAAGATCCGATTAACCCGATTAATGAAGGCGGTTATTCTAATGAAGGTTATTCTCACGATGCTCAAATAATTATTTATAATGGACCAGATACAGACTATCAAGGCGAAGAAATATTTGTTGGTTTTAATGAAAACTCTGTAGTAATTGTTAATGTAACTGATAAAGCAAATCCGTTTACAATATCCGAACTGTTTTATGCAAATACTGCTTATACACATCAAGGTTGGTTTGATGAAAATCACACCTATTTATATATAAATGATGAAGGTGATGAACAAAATTTTGGTTTTAATACAAGATCTATTGTTTTTGACGCAACCGATTTAGATAATCCTGTAATAAAAACAATTTTTAATGGTTCAACAGCAGCAATTGATCATAATTATTATGTCAAAGGTGATAAATTATATTTAGCAAATTATACTGCAGGAATTAGAATTTATGATATTTCAGATATTTCAAATGGTAATATGTCAGAAATCGGTTTTTTTGATACTTTCCCAAGCAATAATAATGCGTCTTTTGGTGGTGTTTGGAATGTTTATCCGTTTTTTGAAAGCGGTAATATTGTTATTAGCGATAGCGATACAGGTCTTTATATAGTTAGAAACCAACCGTTGCAAGTCTTTAATTTAGATGCAAGTGTAAGGTTTATTAATAGCGATTTGGATTGTGGTATTAATACGATAGAACCCCAAATTCAAGTAAAAAACTTAGGTCTAACTACTTTAACAAATTTAGATATTGCATATACGTTACCAGATGGTTCGTCTGATACTATAAATTGGACAGGCAATTTAGAACAAAACGAAATAGATTTAATTAACTTAGCAGAAATTACTTTAGTAATTGGAAGTAATAGTTTTTCTGTATCTAGTTCTAACCCTAATGGAGGAATAGATGAAAATATAATTAATGATCAAAATACTACAACCATAAATCTTGCAGAAAATTTTGATACTTCCGAAGTGCATTTAGAATTACAAACAGATGATTATGGAGACGAAATTTCATGGTTTTTTAGAGATGCAGATAATAATGTAATTGCAAGTGGTGCAAATTATGCGGATAATATAAATTATACAGAATCTTTTAATGTAAACTCTAACCAATGTTATACTTTTGAAATCTTAGATGGTTTTGGTGATGGTATATGTTGCAATGAAGGTAATGGATTTTATAATTTAACGACTGATAATAACATATTAATAGTTACAGGTGGAAATTATGATGACGGAGAAACAAAAGAAATTAGTATTAATGACGCAACTGCTGGAATTAATGATAACGAATTTGCAAATATTTTAATTTATCCAAACCCAACTAAAAACACAATCAATATTTCTACAAATACGATAATCAATACTTTAGAGTTATTTGATATTTTAGGTAAAAGAATACGTAATTATAAATTAAATGAAACTAAATCTGTTATAGATATTAGTAATTTAAGTAAAGGAGTATATTTTTTAAAAATTAATAATAATTCAAAAACTAACAAAATAATAAAACTATAAAAACAACTTTAAAATGAAAAAACTAGTAGCACTCTTAATTCTAAGCACCTTAATTTCTTATGCCCAAACACCTTGTGAAAATGGTTTTGCAGGTAATTACCCATGTAACGATATGGACTTAATGAGTTTTATACCAGTTGGCGATTTTGGCTCTGGCGCAGGAAACGACTCTTGGGGTTGGACAGATCCAGAAACTGGTCGTGAATACGCTTTATTTTGCAATAGAAGTAATGTAGCATTTGTAGATATTACAGATCCAGTAAATCCTATTTATGTAGGCAAAATGAATAGAACTCCAGACGCTAGTCCAAGTACTTGGCGTGATGTAAAAGTATATAATAATCATGCATTTGTGGTTAGTGAAGCAAGCGGACATGGAATGCAGGTTTTTGACTTAACAAGGTTGAGAAACGTAGCAAACCCACCAGAAATTTTTCTGCAAGATGCACATAACAGTAGTTTTGGTAGAGCACATAATATTGTGATAAATGAAGATACTGGTTACGCTTATATAGTTGGTGCTAACTCATTTCAAGGTGGTCCAATTTTTATAAATATACAAGATCCACAAAACCCTGTAAATGAAGGCGGTTATAGTGATGATGGTTATACGCATGATGCTCAGGTAATTATATACAATGGTGAAGATGCTGAACATGTTGGTAAAGAATTGTATATTGGTGCAAATGAAGATTCAATTACCATAGTAGATGTTACTAATAAAAATAATCCAACTTTAATATCTAAGGCTTTTTATAGCAGTACAGCATATACGCATCAAGCCTGGATTGGCGAAAATCATAAATACTTATTCTGTAATGACGAAGTAGATGAAAGAAATTTTGGTTTCAATACAAGAAATGTTGTATTTGATTTATCAGATTTAGATAACCCAGTTTTACACCATACTTATTTTGGAGAAACACTTGCAATTGATCATAATAATTATGTGGTTGAAGATGAATTATACTGTGCTAATTATGAGGCAGGTCTTAGAATTATTGATATATCAGATATTGAAAATGGTAATATGAATGAAACTAGATTTTTTGATACTTACCCAGAAAGTAATAACGCAAATTTCAATGGCGCTTGGAGTGTATATCCTTATTTTGAAAGTGGTAACATTGTTATAAGTGATAGTAATAGAGGTTTGTTTATTGTTAGAGATAGCAATTCACCATTAGCAACTGTAGAAAATGAAGTTAATTTAACTTCTATTTTTCCTAATCCTGCAAATAAAATCTTAAACATACAATCTAATCAAGCAAATATAAATCGCATAGAAATTTTAGATGTTTTAGGAAAACAAGTTATATTAGCAGATAATTTAAATGCAATAAATAATTATCAAGTAGATATTGCTTCTTTAAAAACAGGATTTTACTTTATTAAAGTAAATAATTCAAATACTAGAAAATTCATTAAAAAATAATTTATCATGAAAAAAATATTTTTATTAGTCAACCTTTTTGCAATTACTGTATTTTCGCAAACACCATGTGTTGATGGTTTTGCAGGGTCATATCCTTGTAATAATTTAGACTTATTAAGTTTTATACCTTTGGCAACTTTTAATAGTTCTAGAGGTAATGACTCTTGGGGTTGGGCAGATCCAGAATCAGGAAAAGAGTATGTTATTTATGGTACTAGAGCAAATGCTGCTTTTATAGATATTTCAGATCCAATAAATCCTATTTATTTAGGTAAGTTAAATGCAAGTGGTGCAGATAGTACTTGGCGTGACATTAAAGTGTATAATAATTATGCATTTATTGTAAGTGAAGCAAGTGGTCATGGCATGCAAATTTTTGATTTAACAAAATTAAGAAATGTTGTTAATCCGCCTGTAATATTTACCGAAGACGCTCATTTTAGTGGTTTTGGTGGCGCACACAATATCGTTATTAATGAAGATACAGGTTATGCTTATGGTGTTGGAGCAAATACTTATAATGGTGGACCACATTTTGTAAATATACAAGATCCATTAAACCCGATAGATGAAGGTGGTTATGCAGCAGAAGGTTATTCACATGATGCGCAGGTAATTACATATAATGGTCCAGATACAGAGCACGTTGGTAAAGAAATTTATATTGGCGCAAATGAGTCGTCAGTTGTTTTTATAGACGTAACTAATAAAGCAAACCCAATAAAATTATCTGAAGTTACTTATAGTAGTAGTGCATATACACACCAAGTTTGGATAGATGCAGATCATGTGTATCTATATTGTGGTGATGAATTAGACGAATTAAATTTTGGTGGTAATACAAGAGCAATAGTTTTTGACCTTACAAACTTAGATAACCCAGTTTTGAAAACAGAATATTTTGGTACTACAGCTGCAATAGATCATAATAATTATGTGGTTGATGATAAATTATATATAGCAAATTATGCTGCAGGAATTAGAGTGATTGATGTGTCTGATGTAGCCAACGGAAATATGAATGAAATAGCATTTTTTGATTCTTATCTTTCAGATAATGGAGTTAATTTTAATGGTGTTTGGAATGTATATCCATTTTTTGAAAGCGGAAATATTATGATTGCAGACAGAGAAACTGGTGTTTATATAGTTAGAGATAGCAATTCGCCATTAACAACTGTTGCTAATGAAATTAATTTGACTTCTATTTTTCCTAACCCAGCAAATGATAGATTAAATATTCAATCTAATCAAGCAAATATAAATATTATTGAAGTTTTTGATGTATTAGGAAAAAAAGTAATAATAAAAGAAAATTTAAATAATAGTACTAATTATATTGTAGATATTTCTAATTTAAAAACTGGTTTTTACTTTGTGAAAGTAAATGACTCAGAAACTAGAAAATTCATTAAAAAATGAAAATGAAATTAAAATTTATAATATTTATTGGCATTATTTTTTCGTTAATCACTTGTAAAAATGATGATGATGTAAATACATATACATTAACTGTAAATGTTACTGGTAATGGTATGGTTGAACCAAATCAAGGGGTTTTTAATGAAAGTGAGATTGTAGAAATAGTAGCTACTCCAAATTCAGATTGGCAATTTTTAAATTGGGCAGGAGATTTAACAACAAGTGAAAGTTCGGAATCTATTACAATGAATTCTAACAAAACAATAACTGCAATTTTTGCAGAAATTGAACCAGTTTTTTTAGGTGAATTAAATCACTCAATTACTCTTGGTGGATCTTCAAACGAATCTCTAAATGCAATTGCAAAAACTAATGATGGTGGTTTTATTGCTTGTGGTAGTGTACAATCTACAGATGCTTCAGAATTACAAACTCCAAACGGTGAAAGCGATTATTTAATAGTAAAATACGATGCTAATTTTAATTTAACTTGGACCAAAACTTATGGTGGTTCAAGTACTGAATTAGCACAAAGTATTGTACAAACAGCCGATGGCGGTTATGTAGTTTCGGGTTTTACAAAAAGTGATGATTTTGATGTTTCAGAAAATAATGGCCAAAAAGACCATTGGATTTTAAAATTAACTTCTAGCGGAGATATTCAATGGAAAAAATCTTACGGATTTACAGGTCAAGACGAATCATTTTCAATAATTCAAACGCAAGATGGCGGTTTCTTTACTTGTGGTTATTTAGATGTAACTGCATCTGGTGGTTTAGGCAATGATGATGCTTCTAAAAATTCTAATCATGGTATTGGTGATTATTGGGGCTTAAAATTAGACGCAAATGGTGATTTTGAATGGCGACGTTATTTCGGTGGATCTAATAATGATAAAGCAACAAGTGTTTTAGAAACAAGTAATGGCGACTTTATCTTAACAGGTTCTGCTGAGAGTGATGATTTTGATGTTACTAATTCAAACGGAAGCTACGATATTTGGGTAATACGTATTTCGAATACAGGCGAATTATTATGGGAAAGTGCATTCGGAGGTTCACAAATAGAAGACAGTTTTAAAGTAATTGCCACAAACGATGGTAATTATTTTGTCATTGGTACTACTATAAGTTCAGATGGTAATATTAGTAACCATTTTGGAGGAAAAGATATTTGGTTATTAAAAATTTCACCAGAAGGAAACCTTATTTGGGAGAAATCTTATGGTGGAAATCAATTAGATAGTGCATCGTCTATTATAGCATTACAAGACGGTAATTATATGATTTCTGGTCACACAAGAAGTGATGATGTTTTTGAAATTAAAGGTCAAAATGATGTATTATTAATTAAAATAAATAACGATGGTTCTGTATTGAATTCTTACACTTATGGAGGTTCTAATATCGACGTTGCATACGATTTAATCGAAACTAATCAAAATTCTGTTATTATCGTTGGTTTTACACAAAGCGATGATTTTGATATTACCGAATTTAATGGTTTTACCGATGCTTTAATTATGGAAATTAAATAGTTTCAAACGTGATAAATATCACAGAACTAAAGATAAAATCTTCTAACTTTACATTTCTGAAATTTTAAAAAAAAATGAAAAAAATAATTTTATTATTAATTGTATCTATTTTTATTTATTCTTGTGATAGTGATGATGAAACAAGTGTTAGTCAAACATTCACACCAAAATTTAATTTCACTTTTAATTGGGATGGAGAACCAGTAAATTTATCCGATTTTAACGATATTAAATATACGAATGCAAATGGTGAACAATTAAGTATTACTAGATTACGATATTTATTATCTAATATAAGTTTAGTAAATAATGATGACGAAACTCTTGTAAAAGATTTTAATTTAGTCGATTTAACTAATCAAGAAGGATTAGAATTTACATCAACGACAATATTGCCAATTACTAATTATAATACAATTAAATTTACGGTTGGTTTTAATGAAGAAGACAATGTATTAGAATATCCAGACTTAAATATTGTAAACTGGAATTGGAATGAAAACTTAGGTGGCGGTTATCATATTATGCAATATGAAGGTTTATTTATAAATGCTATAGCAGAAGAAAAACCTTACGCAATGCATTTAGGTACAAGAAGAGTTTCTGAAGGTGTTTTTGAACCAAACCATTTTACAATAACCTTAAATTTTGAAGAAAACACCATTTTAAATAATGATTCAGAAATAGAAATACAAATGAATATTGCAGAATGGTTTAAAAACCCAAATACTTGGGATTTAAATGTGTTAAACGCACCATTAATGCCTGTTTATGAAGCACAAGTAATGATGCACGAAAATGGTTCTTCGGTATTTAGCGTTAAAGTAAATTAAAATGAAAAATATTTATTGTCTTTTGGTGATTTTTTTATTACTATTTTCATGTAGTGATGATGATAATGTTAGTGATCCATGTAATGATTTTAATTCAGAATTTTCTTTAACAGATGTTGATGAAGATGGTTTAACCGATTGCGAAGAAATAACAGGTATTGATAATCCAAATACAGAATTAATTCCATTAAATACTTCTAATCCAAATGATGCTGATGACCCAAATGTTCAGTATGTACCATACCAAACAACAGCATTCACATTACCAATACCACAATATTTTGCAAATAAATTACCAGCACCAGTAATTCCAAATAATAATCCGTTTACAGAAGAAGGAATCTCATTAGGTAGAAAATTATTTTACGATCCAATTCTTTCTGGCGATGGAACACAGGCTTGTGCAAGTTGTCATAACTTAGCAAATGCACTAACCGATAATAACTTACAATTTAGCATTGGTATAGACGGAATTGAAGGCAACCGAAATTCGATGCCAATATTTAATTTAGCATGGAATATAGATGATAAATTCTTCTGGGATGGCAGATCTATAGGTTTAGAAAGCCAAGCAGAAGAACCAGTAATTGACCCTGTAGAAATGCACAATACTTGGCAACAAGCAGTAACCGATTTAAAAAATAGTACAGAATATCAAGAACTATTTAATAAAGCATTTCCAGAACAAACAGATATAGATACCGAAATAACCAAAGAATTAACTGCTAAAGCAATTGCTCAATTCGAAAGAACAATTATTTCTTCGGATTCTAAATTTGATAAATTTGTAAATGGAGAAGTATCTTTAACCGCAGATGAATTAGAAGGTATGGCAATATTTAATGATGAAAGAGGCGATTGTTTTCATTGCCATGGTGTTGGTGATAATAACCCTTTATTTACCGATAATAGATTTAGAAACAACGGTTTAGATGAAACTTTTATAGATATAGGTTTAGAAATGGTTACAGGTGACCCACAAGATAAAGGTAAATTTAAAACACCATCATTACGTAATTTAGCGTTTACAGCACCATTTATGCACGATGGTCGTTTTGCAACTTTAGATGATGTCATAAATCATTATAGTGAAGGCGTTGTGATTTCACCAACAATAGATTCGCAAATGCTTTTTGCTTTTCAAGGTGGCACACAAATGTCCGATATAGAAAAAGCACAATTAAAAGCATTTTTATTGACCTTAACCGATAATGAGTTTGTAACAAATCCAGCTTATCAAGCACCAGAATAACAATTCGTCTGTATAATTCAACAATTCAGTAAAAATTAAAATTTTACATTTATTATTTGACTTACTTTTGAGTCAAATAATAAATGTATTATGATTCAAGTAAAAAATTTAAGTAAATCTTTCGGTACTTTAAAAGCAGTTAATAACATTAACCTTAATATTAATAAAGGTGAAATTTTTGGGTTGCTAGGTCCAAATGGCGCAGGAAAATCAACCACTATAAATATGCTTAGTTCTCTTGTTAAGAGTGATTTAGGTTCTATTTTTCTTAACGGAATTGATTTAAGTAGCGATAACAATAGTTGTAAAAATATAATAGGAGTAGTACCACAAGAAATTTCATTATATGATAATTTTACAGCATACGATAATTTACTTTTTTTTGGAAAATTATTTAAAATTGACACAAAAATATTAAAAAATAGAATTCAAAAAATTTTAATTTTAATAGGATTAGAAAACAGAAAAAACGATTTAATCAAAAATTATTCAGGCGGAATGAAACGTAGAATTAATATCGCTGCGGCATTATTGCATGAACCAAAAATTTTATTGATGGATGAACCAACCGTAGGAGTTGATCCACAAAGTAGAAATCGAATTTTTGAAATTATCGAAAAACTCAATAAAAAAGGACTAACCATAATATATACAACCCATTATATGGAAGAAGTAGAACGATTATGCAATAGAATAGCCATAATGGATCAAGGAAAAATAGTTGCGCAAGGCACACTTAAAGAATTACAGCAACAAAGTAATGTTGTAGAGAAGTTAGAAATTACATTTAATGAAATTTCAAAAAATCAATCCGAAAAATTTCAAAAAGTAGTAAACCTAAAAGTAAACACATCTAATAATACGATGCAAATCCATTGTAATATTAAAACGGATTTAGACAAAATAATATCTTATTGTAAAAAAGAAAATTTAACAATCACAGATATAAAATTATTAAAAGCAAATCTCGAAGCAATATTTTTAGACTTAACGAATAAAAAATTAAGAGATTAATAACGATTAAACAATTACACAATTAAACATTAAACAAAACCAATAAAAAATGATAAAAGCAATTTGTATAAAAGATTTAAAATTATTTTTTTTAGATAAAAAGTCGGTATTAATCACTTTTTTATTACCAATATTATTAATTTCATTATTTGCATTTGCATTTGGTGGCATCGGCAGTGGATCCAGCAAACCGAAAATTGTAAAATTATTAGTAACCGATTTAGATAATACCAAGGAATCTATAAAAATGATAAAATCGTTAGATTCTATAAAAGGATTACAAATAATTTCTACATCATTAGAAAAAGCAACCAATGCCATTAGAAAAGGAAAATATGTTGGTGTATTAATATTTCAAAACGGATTTCAAAAAGCAATAATTAACGGAAAACCTGCACCAATGGAACTAAAATATGACGTTTCTAGAGAAATAGAAATAGGTATGTTACAAGCAGTTTTAATGGAAGGAATAATGAAAAATATAGGTCAAAAAGTAATCGCAAAAAGTATGAAAGATTATTTGGATAAAGAATTTTCTGGTTTGACTAAAAGTATGAAAAATAAAATTTTAAAGAATGTATCAACGAATAATAACACTTCCGCAAGTAGCTTGGTAAACTTTAAAACGGCCACTATTGTAAAAGAAAAAAATAACAATACAAGTTTTGGACTAATTCAAGCGGTTGCTGGTACAGCAATAATGATGTTATTATTTAGTATTGCAGAAATTGGTGGCGGTTTGTTAGAAGAAAAAGAAGCAGGAACTCTAAAACGATTGTTATATTCACCAATAAAACCACGAGATATTTTGTTTGGTAAAATGGCAGCAGCATTAATATTAGCAATACTGCAACTGTTAATAATGTTTATTTTTGCTTGGCTTGCTTTTGGTTTACCTATTTTTAAAGATGTAATATCATTATTAATTTTGATTTTTTCTGTAGCATTTGCAGTGGCAAGTTTTGGCATATTTTTAGTTGCAATAGCAAAATCAAGAAAACAATTAAGTGGTTTAAGTTCCATTATAATATTAACGATGTCAGCAATTGGTGGCAGTATGATTCCGTTATTTATTATGCCAGAAATTATGCAGAAAATTGCAGTATTTTCAGTAAATTATTGGGGAATTCAAGGGTTTTACGATATTTTTGCTAGAGGTTTAAGTTTGGTTGAGATATTACCAAGAATTTTGGTTTTATTTGGTATTGGTTTATTTATGAGTTTTATTTCCGTTAGATTATTTAAGAAAAACCTGTTTAAGTTAATTACTTAGTAAATAGTTATGTAATTAAAAATCAAATTTCTATTTTTGAAACCA
>CAYQTF010000021.1:4880-25580 GCA_964420345.1 uncultured Flavobacteriaceae bacterium | reverse complement strand
GTACCATTTTTAATGGTTTTAAATTATAATTTTAACTTTTTAATAGTACTACTACTTTAATCGAAGAGTTTGACGCAGAATACCAACTTGCAAATGCTACAATTACTTTACCATCATTACAAACCTTATATACTTCGGAATTAGATAATAATAGAAAAGTAAGCAAAACCATAAGTCTTTTTAAACCGAATATAAATAAAAGGCAAGACGCTTACAAGACAATTAGTACAAATTGCCAATAGCATTAAAAACATGATGAAATTACAATTTGGTACAAATTCAACCGAGTACAATCTAACAAAAGTATTAATTTTTAAAAAAATGTAAAATGAATAAATCTATAACCTAAAAACTTCCTCATGTTTAATCATCAGGAAGTTTTTAAATGAACCACAATTAAACAAATCACTAATTAAATTATCATTTCAACAGACTTAAACCTACTTCGTGAAATCTCCCCAGGATTAAATTAGTGAAAATTAGTGCAATTCGTGGCAATCTTTTTTTATCCAAACCATCAACTAAATAAACGAATAACCAAATTAACAAATCAACAAATAAAAAACACTACTTTTACAACAAATTAAAAAAATGAACTACATACTATTCGACGGTGAACACAGAGACGCATTACTTCCATTTACCTACACTAGACCAGTAGCAGACATCCGCATAGGCATTTTAACCATTAGAGAAAAATGGGAAAAATACTTAGGTTCAACCACAACGACGGTAACCGAAGAATATTTAGAAGAAAAATACCCAATGGTAGAATTGGAAAACAATATAATGATAAACGCTTCCTTTCTACCAACCCAAAAGATAGTTGATCAAATAGAAAACTTAGAAGAGAACCATGCAATCTATCAAGGCGAAGAGATTTTAGCATTTCACTCCAAAGAAACACAAGAACAAGTAGACTTAACAACCTATACAAAAATAGAATGCGCAGATAACTTTCTGCAAATAAAAAATACTTACGATATATTTTCCCTTAACGGAATAGCGTTACAAGCAGATTACGACTTACTAACTAAAGATAACAAATCACAAGAAATACCCGAGTCTGTAAACTGCATTAACAAAGAAAGTATCTTTATAGAAGAAGGAGCGACAATAAATTTCGCTTATTTAAACGCATCACAAGGGCCAATATACATAGGTAAAGATGCCGAAATTATGGAAGGATCAATGATAAGAGGACCATTTGCACTATGCAACAACTCCACACTAAAAATGGGAGCAAAAATATACGGCGCAACAACCATTGGACCATACTGTAAAGTAGGTGGCGAAGTAAACAATGCCGTATTCTTTGGTTATGCAAACAAAGGTCATGATGGTTTTTTAGGCAATTCCGTAATAGGCGAATGGTGTAACTTAGGCGCCGACACCAACAACTCAAACCTAAAAAATAATTACGCCGAAGTAAAGTTATGGTCATACCAAACAGAGCGCTTTGCAAAAACAGGTCTACAATTTTGTGGTTTAATGCTAGGCGATCATTCTAAATGTGGTATCAATACCATGTTTAATACAGGTACAATTGTTGGTGTTTCTGCAAATATATTTGGAGGTAACTTTCCACGTAATTTTATTCCTTCCTTTTCTTGGGGCGGAAGTTCAGGGTTTACCACCTATCAAATGAATAAAGTAAAAGAAGTTACCAAAGTTGTAATGCAAAGAAGAAACTTAGAATTTAATGAAGTAGAACAAAAGATTTTACAGCATATATTCAAAATAACAGATAAGTATCGTAACTTTAAATAAGGAAATTCAAAATATATTACAAAACTCTTTCTTATTTTCCATTGCTAACTTTTCAATAAACTATGAATTTTACGAGAAACTTTTTTCAAAGAAAAACCTCCAACAAATAAAAAATCCTTACAATCAAACGATTATAAGGATTCTTGTGAGCCCGAAAGGATTCGAACCTTTGACCGCCTCCTTAGAAGGGAGGTGCTCTATCCAGCTGAGCTACGGGCCCATATAAAAGAAATAAATTTCTTTTAATGATAATTGTCGGGGTGGCAGGATTCGAACCTGCGGCCTCCACGTCCCAAACGTGGCGCGATAACCGGGCTACGCTACACCCCGAATTGATTATCTTCAAGAAATCTTTTGACTCCTCTTTTTTTAATACCTTTATAAAATTATGCGGAGAGGAAGGGATTCGAACCCCCGGTACCCGTAAAGGTACAACTCCTTAGCAGGGAGCCCCGATCGACCACTCTGGCACCTCTCCAATTTTATTATTTTTTAAAGAACGTTTCTTTTTTAGCGAATGCAAATGTAATACTACAATTGTAATAACACAACTTTTTTTGTGATTTATTCAGGATATTTTATCCTAACATGGTAAATATTCTTTAACTTCTTTTTAATCACCTTTTTAATTAAATAAATTTCTTTAAAAGTAATATCAGAATTCATAAACTGACCATTATTCATCTGTCCATTAATTACCTTATCTATTAAATCATCAATGAGTTGTGCTGTAGGTTCTTTTAAACTCTTAGAAGCTGCTTCAGATGCGTCTGCCATCATTAAAATTGCTGTTTCTTTTGAAAACGGAATTGGTCCTGGATATCTAAAGTCATCCATATTAACAGAATCTGGAGTTAATTCTTCCTGTTTTTTATAAAAGTAATAAACCAAACTAACACCATGATGCGTTCTAATAAAATCGATTATTCTGTCTGGCAAACCATGTTTTTTTGCTAATTCTATTCCTTTTATAACATGGTTAATGATAATCTTAGCACTATCTTTTGGTTCTAATTCATTATGCGGATTAACACTTGTTGATTGATTCTCCGTAAAATACATTGGACTTAACATTTTACCAATATCATGGTACAAGGCACCTGTTCTAACCAACATGGCATTTGCTCCTATTTCGTTTGCAGATGCTTCTGCTAAATTAGCAACTTGCATAGAATGCTGAAACGTTCCTGGCGCTTTTTCGTTTAATTCTCTTAATAATTTTGAATTTGTATTCGATAATTCTAACAAAGAAACATCAGATACTAAACCAAATATTTTTTCATATATCCAAATTAAATACTGTGCCAATAATGATAACACACCATTTAAAGCAAATAAGGCAAAATAAATACCTTTAATGTTCATGGCTGTTCCTTCTTGAATAATAAAAAATGCAAAATAGGCTAACATATAAATAAAGGTAATCTGACTAATAGATATAAACAAATTTGCTCGCTTATATAATTCGGATACTGTTAAGATAGTAACAATACCAGCTATGATTTGCAAAAATATAAATTCAAAACTATTAGGTACTATAAAACCTAATATCAAAACAGTTAATACATGTGTAAATAAACCTAGACGTGCATCAAAAAAAGATTTAATTACTATTGGTAATATGATTAAAGGTACTGCATATAAAAAACTGGGTTTAAATTTAATAGTAATAGTCACCAAAAAAACCATTAATAAAATATTAAAAAAGATAAAGGTCGTTTTATTATTATCTTCATAAATTTCTGTTCTATATTTTCTCAAAAACAGTAACAACATCATTAAAACAAGCGCAACTAATATTGTATAACCAATCATTAACCAATAGTAATTATTAGTACTTAATTGTTTTGTTTCGTATTCTATTTTTAAGGAATTTAATACTTTTAATTTATCCTCACTTACAATATTTCCCTTAGTAATTATTAATTCATTTGCAGAAACTTTCCCTTTAGTAAAGGAAATCTTTTGCAACTTCTCTTCTAAAGCTTTTTGAGTGAAATTTTCATTAAAAACAACATTAGATTGTAGTATATCTAAATACAATGCTTTAATCTCCGTAGCGTTTTCAAAATTATTGTTAATCAAAAACGCATCAATAATAACATGAATATCTCGATCTGTTAATATATTATCCGAATATATTTCTTCTGCCTCATTACCTTTTACAATGGTAATTAATTGTTTTTCCTTAAAATCACCTTGAATATAACCTTTTTCATAAATCTCTAACAATAGTTGTTTTGTCTTGTTTTTATTTTCATTTTTTGATGAAGAAAACGGTTGTTTATTTAAAACTAAATCTATTTTTGCATTAAATTTGGTCAATACATCTTTTTGTATTTGTTTGTCAAACACATAATAATTCATTTTACTATTTTGAATTACTGATTTTTCAGAAGCAATTTCATTTTCCGTTTTTTGAATAGCAAAATCAAATGGTGCATATAAATCTTCGTATTGCCAAACTTTACCTTTTTGAATATCAAATTTAAAATAAACACCTTTAGGGAATAAATAAACAATTAAAAATGTAGTTATTACAAATAAAAACACTTTATAAACAGATGCGTGATTTTGAAATATTTTATTAAGAATATTTTTCATAGTCTTGAATTGACTTCAAAAGTAAAAAAATTTAGACGATAAAATATTTATAACTAAGCTTTAATTCGTTAATTTTGCATTTTAAATTATTAAAAACACAAATTAATGAAGGAAGTTGTAATAGTATCAGCAGTTAGAACAGCAATGGGTAGTTTTTTAGGAAGTTTATCCTCAGTTCCTGCAACTAAATTAGGCGCAACAGCAATTAAAGCTGTTTTAGAAAAAATAAATCTTAAGCCAGAATTAGTTGATGAAGTATATATGGGTAATGTTTTACAAGCTGGTTTAGGGCAAGCGCCTGCTAGACAAGCTGCAATTTTTGCGGGTTTACCAGATAGCGTGCCTTGTACTACAATAAATAAAGTTTGTGCCTCTGGTATGAAAGCAGTAATGTTAGCAACACAAGCAATAAAATGTGGTGACGCAGATATTATTGTTGCTGGCGGTATGGAAAACATGTCTTCTGTTCCTCATTATTTAAAAGGAAGAAATGGTCAAAAACTAGGTAATATTAATCTTTTAGACGGAATGGTTCACGACGGATTAACTAATGTGTACGATCAAAAACATATGGGTACTTGTGGCGATTTATGTGCAACCGAACATGGTTTCTCAAGAGAAGATCAAGATAATTTTGCAATTGAATCTTATAATCGTTCTGCAAAAGCATGGCAAAATGGTAAGTTTACAAACGAAGTAATTCCTGTAGAGATACCACAACGAAGAGGTGATGCAATTATTTTTAATGAAGATGAAGAATACAAAAATGTTAAGATGGAAAAGATTCCTAATCTTAGACCTGTTTTTTCAAAAGACGGCACAGTAACTGCTGCAAATGCTTCTACTTTAAATGATGGCGCTTCTGCCTTAGTGATTATGAGTAGAGAAAAAGCAGACGAATTAGGTTTAAAACCTTTAGCAATAATTAAAGGTTATGCAGATGCTGCTCATGAACCAGAATGGTTTACAACTGCTCCAGCAAAAGCATTACCAAAAGCATTACACAAAGCAAATATTAATTTAGACGATATTTCTTACTTTGAATTTAACGAAGCATTTTCTGTAGTTGGTTTAGCAAATATGAAAATATTAGGATTAGATGCAAGTAAAGTGAATGTAAATGGTGGCGCTGTTTCTTTAGGGCATCCTTTAGGAAGTTCTGGATCAAGAATAATCGTTACCTTAATTAATGTTTTAGAACAAAACAATGCAAGATATGGTGCAGCAGCAATCTGTAATGGTGGCGGTGGCGCAAGTGCTATAGTAATCGAAAAAGTCTAATACTTTAGAATGGAATTTGGCATTTGCATATTAAATAGTATTCCATTACGGAACGATGCTTCTGATACTAGTGAAATGGTTTCTCAATTATTATTTGGTGAGCATTTTAAAGTATTGGAAACTAAAAAACAATGGTTATACGTCAAATTAAGTTTTGATGGTTATCAAGGTTGGTTAGACAGCAAACAAGTGGAAGGAATTACGGAAGAAACTTACTTAGAATTAAATGAATCAAAAACTACATTTTCAAACGAATTAATTAATTTTGCCACAACAGAAAACGATAAACTAATCCCAATATCTATTGGTGCAACTTTACCTAACTATAAAAACGGAACATTTCGCATTAATGACAAATCATTTTCTTTTGACGGAAAAGTTATAAAAAGTAGTTTAACCAAAAGTAACATCATAAAAACTGCTTTTATTTACTTAAACGCACCATATCTTTGGGGCGGAAAATCTGCTTTTGGAATTGATTGTTCTGGTTTTACACAAATGGTGTATAAATTAAATGGTTTCAGACTATTTAGAGATGCATCTCAACAAGCAAAACAAGGTGTTGTTTTAAGTTTTATTGAAGAAAGTGAACCTGGCGATTTAGCATTCTTTGATAATGATGAAGGGAAAATAACACATGTAGGCATTATCTTAGCAAATAATTTTATCATTCACGCAAGCGGAAAAGTCAGATTAGACAGACTAGACCAAAGTGGTATTTACAACGAAGAAACCAATAGACATACACATAAATTACGCTTAATAAAAAAAATGTACTAACAAAAAAAAGTAAAGACGTTTTTCAAAACGTCTTTACTTTTTTATTTTTTATATTTTCTAAAAGTATATTACATAGTATCGTACTTTGCTTTTACTTCTTTCATTTTATCATACATTTCTAAGTTTTCATAAATTGCCATTAAAGTTCTTAAGAATCCTTTTTCATTATCTTTATTATAGTTTGCGTCTGTTATAGCAAATGCTTTTTCATAGATTGGTAAAATCTCTTTATATAAATCTAATTGCTTTACTTTTAAAGCATCAAATTTATCGAAATCATTCATGCTTGCTTCCATTTCTTTAACGATAGCATCTTCTCTTTTTAATTCGGTATCTGCTAAATTAATGATTGCCTCTTTATAATCTGGTTTCAATTCTATTGCTTTTTTGAATGCTTCCTTTGCTTCCTCATTTTTACCATCTAACCTACTTACAATACCTATATTATTATAAATAACTTCATTTTCTGGTTGATATTTAACTGCTTCTTTCATTAACGAAACAAATTTTGCATTATCTTTCATTTTATATGCAATATCTGCTGCTGTTAAAATAATATTCACATCTTCTGGTGCTTCTTTTCTAGCATTTGAAATTGCATTCATAGCATTCTCATTTTCACCTTTATCCATATAAATATTTGCAATATTTTTAATGATATCACCTCTTTTTGATTTTAACACATCCGTTTTTGGATCTGAATACAATTTAGATTTCATCATTAATTTCATATGATTTGCATCTGTAAAATTTTCTCTTTGTTTAGTCTCCATATTCAATCCAGAATAAACTGTAGCTACACCTGTATAACCTAACTTATCTAATTTCAAAAAATGTTTTAATGCTAAATCTAAATCTTTATCTTGGTAAGCTGCTAATGCTGCATAATTTAAAAATGCTGTATCTAAAGGGTTTAAGATTTCCACTTGCGCTAAGGTATTTTTTGCTAAATTAAATTTCTTTTTATCATATTCTTGAATACCTTTACTTCTTATGTTTGCAACTAAAACTTGTAACATTGGTTGTACTTCTTTAGTGTACTTTACTTTACCAGTCTTTTTTTCAAAAGCAACAAGTTCATTAATAACATTTGCGGCTTCCATAACTTGACCAGAACCGTTTAATGCTTTTGATTTTAAGAAAAAGATTTTTGCTTTGGTTTTATCATCTAAATCCATTCCTTCAACTTTTGCCAAAGCAGAAAGTACTCCTGAAAAATTATTTTTTGCTAATGCTTTAGTTGCTTCTTTCATTTCTGCTTTTTGAGCAAATGAAGCAACACTAATTAATAGTATTGTAATTAATAATAGTTGTTTTTTTAAAGTTTTCATTTTAAGTTAATTTTAATTGTTATTAATTAGTGCCTAAAGTATTTAGAGTTATAAGTGCCTAAAGTTTTTGATTTGTAAATTACAATAAATATTTTTTAACTTATTTATTTCAAAAAATACCAAACTATACTTTAGTTATTATAAAAATCTATTATTTTACTCACTTTATTTATTCTTCCGAATCATTATTTTCAAGATTCGTGCCAGTATTTTCATCATCGTTTAAAATGGCATCATCTGTTTCCTCTTCATCTTCATCTTCATGTTTCACTTTGGCTACTGCTGCAATAGAATCTTTTCCTTTTAAGTTAATTAATTTGACTCCTTGTGTTGCTCTACCCATAACTCTTAAACTTGCAACTGCTAAACGAATGGTAATTCCTGATTTATTAATAATCATTAAATCATCCTCATCGGTTACATTTTTAATAGCAACTAATTGACCCGTTTTTTCAGTAACATTAATAGTCTTCACTCCTTTTCCACCACGGTTTGTAATTCTATAATCTGCTAAACTTGAACGTTTACCATAACCATTTTCAGAAACCACTAATACATCAGAACCATCGCCTTCATGAACAGAAATCATACCTATAACTTCATCTGTATCTGTTTTTAAACGAATACCTCTAACACCAGAAGCAGTTCTACCCATTGGTCTTGTTTTAGCTTCTTCAAATCGAATACATTTACCAGATCTAGCAGCAATCATTATTTGACTGTTACCATCGGTTAATTTTGCTTCTAATAATTCGTCACCTTCCTTAATCTTAATAGCATTAATACCATTAGTTCTTGGACGAGAATATTGCTCTAAAACAGTCTTTTTAGTTTGACCCTTTTTAGTTACCATAACTACATAATTACTGTTTATGTAATCTTCATCTTTTAAATCTTGCGTTACAACAAATGCTTTTACAACATCATCATTTTCAATATTTATTAAATTCTGAATTGCTCTACCTTTAGACGTTTTTCCACCTTCTGGCACTTCGTAAACTCGCATCCAAAACACTTTACCTTTTTTAGTAAAGAATAACATGTATTGATGATTGGTTGCCACGAATAAGTGCTCTAAGAAATCTTCCGATCTTGTAGAAACTCCTTTTTGACCTCTACCACCACGATTTTGTGTTTTATATTCTGATAAATCGGTACGTTTTATATAACCAGCATTCGAAATAGTTACCACAACTTTGGTGTTTGGTATCATATCTTCAATACTAACATCACCACCAGCATATTCGATTACCGAACGTCTTTCATCGCCATATTTTGCTTGAACTTCTAATAACTCATCTTTAATTATAGTCATTCTTCTATCTTCACTTCCAAGAATATCTTTTAAATCATCGATAGTTTTCATGATTTCATCATATTCTGTTCTTAACTTGTCTTGCTCTAGACCAGTTAATTGACGAAGTCTCATTTCTACAATCGCTTTTGCTTGAATTTCAGATAAACTAAAACGTTCTTCTAAATTCGCTCTTGCTTCATCTGCATTTTTAGAAGCACGAATAATTTTAATTACCTCATCAATATTATCCGATGCAATAATTAAACCTTCTAAAATATGTGCTCTTGCTTCTGCTTTTTTTAATAAATATTTTGTTCTTCTAACTACAACATCATGTCGATGCTCTACAAAATAATGAATTAATTCTTTTAAATTTAATAATTCAGGTCGCCCTTTTACTAAACAAATATTATTTACACTAAACGAAGTTTGTAAAGAAGTATATTTATATAATTTATTTAAAACGATATTCGGAATTGCATCACGCTTTAGTTTAATTACAATTCTTCTTCCTAAACGACTTGTTTCGTCTTTAATTTCGACAATACCTTCAATTTTTTTATCATTTACCAACGCAGCCATTTTCACTTGTAAATCGGCTCCGTTTAATTGATAAGGCAATTCTGTTACTACAATACATTCACGACCGTTAATTTCTTCAAATTCTGTCTTTGCACGTATTACAATTCTTCCACGACCTGTATGAAATGCATCTTTTACACCATCGTAACCATATATTGTTCCTCCTGTAGGAAAATCTGGTGCTTTAATATATTGCATTAACTCATCAATAGTAATCTCGTTATTTTCGATATATGCAATAGTACCATCTACAACTTCCGTTAAATTATGAGGTGCCATATTAGTTGCCATACCAACCGCAATACCAGAAGCTCCGTTTACTAACAAACCAGGAATACGTGTTGGTAAAACTGTAGGTTCTTCGATAGTATCATCAAAATTTAGACGATGATCTACGGTATCTTTATCTATATCGGCAAGCATATCTTCCGATATTTTTTTCATTCTAACCTCAGTATAACGCATTGCTGCTGGTCTATCGCCATCTGGAGAACCAAAATTTCCTTGACCGTCAACCATTTCATATCGCATAGACCAATCTTGCGCCATACGTACCATTGCATCATAAACCGAAGTATCTCCGTGCGGATGATACTTTCCTAAAACCTCACCAACAATTCTAGCGGATTTTTTATGCGCTCCAGTTGCTTTAATCCCTAACTCATGCATTCCGAAAAGCACTCTTCTGTGTACTGGTTTCAAACCATCACGCACATCTGGTAATGCTCTCGAAACAATTACAGACATTGAATAATCAATGTATGCAGATTTCATTTCATCTTCAATATTAATAGGAATTATTTTTTCTCCTTCAGCCATAAATTTTAAATTTTATTTAATCTTTTATTCGAATTTGCAAGATACAACTTATCAGCCTTTTCAACTAAATTAAAAAGAATCTATTTAACAGTATTTATTAACAATTTTTAGAGCAATTTACATTGGAATAATTTTTACTTCCTAATAATTTAAGTAATTATAATTAACTGATTTTCAATTAATTAAATATAGTATTCCGTTTTAAACGAAATACAAAATTAAAAAACAATTAACATTAACCTTAATGTCTGTTAAAAAATTACCTTTCTCTTTTAATAATGAAAAAATTAACTAAATTTACCAATTAAACAACAACGAACTATGGATGAGAATTTTTCGCCGAAAGTAAAAGATGTAATAGCGTATAGTAAAGAAGAAGCTTTACGATTAGGACATGATTTTATTGGCACAGAACATTTGGTATTAGGTTTATTAAGAAAACGTGAAGGTAAGGCTATCGAAATACTAAATCTTTTATCGATTGATTTAGATTTTTTACGTAAAAAAATAGAAGCTTTAAACCCTGTAAACCCAAATTTTGACACTAACAAGACCAAAAGTTTACATTTAACAAAACAAGCGGACAAAGCATTAAAAACCACTTTTTTAGAAGCAAAATTATATAAAAGTGATGCTGTAAATACGGCACATTTATTATTGTGTATTTTAAGAAATGAGAATGATCCAACAACAAAGTTAATGCATAATTTCGATTTAAATTACGATGATGTAAAGGCAGTTTTTAGCAAACTATTTTTAGACGATGGTATTATTGTAAAACCTACATTCGAAACACCTAAAGAAGGTGATTTTGAAGAAAAGAAAAATCCGTTTGAAAAAGCAAACCCTAAAAAAGCCACTATAAATAAATCGAAAACACCTGTTTTAGATAATTTCGGGAGAGATTTAACGCTAATGGCAATAAATGACAAGTTAGATCCTGTTGTTGGTAGGCAAAAAGAAATTGAACGCATTTCGCAAATATTAAGTCGTAGAAAGAAAAACAATCCTATACTAATTGGCGAACCTGGCGTTGGTAAATCTGCTATTGTAGAAGGTTTAGCATTGCGAATTGTACAACGCAAAGTATCACGTATTTTATTTAATAAACGTGTTATTTCTTTAGATTTAGCAAGTTTAGTTGCAGGAACTAAATATAGAGGCCAATTTGAAGAACGCATGAAAGCCTTAATGAATGAATTAGAAAAAAATGATGACATCATATTATTTATAGATGAAATTCATACCATTGTTGGTGCTGGTGGCGCAACTGGTTCTTTAGATGCCAGTAATATGCTAAAACCCGCTTTAGCAAGAGGTGAAATACAATGTATTGGTGCGACAACTTTAGATGAATACAGACAAAATATTGAGAAAGATGGTGCATTAGAAAGACGTTTTCAAAAAATAATTGTAGAACCAACTTCCGTTGATGAAACGATACAAATTTTAAATAATATTAAAAGCAAATATGAAGATCATCATAATGTTAGTTATACCGATGATGCTATTGAAGCATGTGTGAAATTAACAAACAGATATATGACAGATCGCTTTTTACCAGACAAAGCTATAGATGCTTTAGATGAAGCTGGTTCTAGAATTCATATCACAAATATTGTAGTGCCTGATAAAATTATTGCTCTTGAAAAAGATTTAGAAGAGATAAAAGAACTTAAAAACCAAGTAGTTAAATCTCAAAAATACGAAGAAGCAGCAAAATTACGTGATGATGAAAAACGTATTGAAAAGGAATTAAAACACGAACAACAAATTTGGGAAGAAAAGTCGAAATTAAATCGTCAAACAGTTACCGAAGATAATGTGGCCGAAGTAGTTTCTATGATGACTGGCATACCTGTAAATAGAGTTGCCGAAGCAGAATCAAATCGTTTAGCAGAATTGCCAAGCCTTATTAAAGGTAAAGTTATTGGTCAAGATGAAGCAGTTACCAAAGTAATTAAAGCAATACAACGTAATAGAGTTGGTCTTAAAGATCCAGACAAACCAATTGGTTCGTTTATTTTCTTAGGCCAAACTGGTGTTGGAAAAACCCAATTAGCAAAAGTATTAGCAGCAGAACTTTTTGATAATGCAGATGCGTTAATCCGTATTGATATGAGTGAATATATGGAGAAATTTGCCATTTCACGTTTAGTTGGTGCGCCTCCAGGATATGTTGGTTACGAAGAAGGCGGACAATTAACCGAAAAAGTGCGACGTAAACCATATTCAGTTGTACTTTTAGACGAGATTGAAAAAGCGCATCCTGATGTCTTTAATATGTTATTACAAATTTTAGACGATGGTTTTATAACCGATAGTTTAGGTAGAAAAATTGATTTTAGAAATACCATTATAATAATGACTTCTAATATTGGTGCTAGACAATTAAAAGACTTTGGGCAAGGTGTTGGTTTTAGTACAAGTACTAAACAAAGTCAATCTGATGATCACGCAAAAGGTATTTTAGAAAATGCACTAAAAAAGAGTTTTGCTCCAGAATTTTTAAATCGTATTGATGATGTTATTGTTTTCAATGCATTGGAAAAAGAACATATTCATAAAATAATTGATATTGAATTAGAAAAATTATTACTACGTATTGATGATTTAGGTTATACCCTAACTTTAACCGATAAAGCAAAAGATTTTATTGTAGAAAAAGGTTTCGACAAACAATATGGAGCAAGACCTCTAAAACGTGCGATTCAGAAATATGTGGAAGATGCACTTGCAGAGAAAATTGTGAATTCTAAATTGAAGGAAAATGATTCTATAATTATGGATTTAGATGAGAAGAATGATGAATTGGTTATTGAGATTAAGAAAGGTAAGAAGTCTGAGAAAGAAGTTGAGTAAAAGATTAATTTCTGTTTTTTGTGTAAAAAATAATAATTTATACTATATAAATTTAAAAAGACAATTATAATTATAATGATTAGTATTTTAAAAAACAATATAAACTTAACAACTTTCAGTTTTTATTCTTCTTTTTTAAGAGAAGTTGCTATTTACATTAAAGAGAATCAAAATATTGACTTTAAATTAGTTGAAAATGGAGATGATTTAATTTTTGATTCAAATTATAGAATTGATGCAATCACAATTCCATTGTTATTAAGTTTAATTGAGCAACTAAGTAAATATTATCAAAAACCTTTAGAGTTGTCATTATTTAACAACCAAGCAACAAAAGAAGTTTTAAAGTTTCTTTATAAAAGTGATTTTTTTAACATAGCTGGTAATAATACAAATCCAAATTTTCCATATGGCAGAAATATATTAACTTTTGACGATGCATACTTAGGTAACTTCCCGAAAAAAGATCCAAGACCAGAGCACAAAGTTAGATGCTATTCATTATATGATAACAATTTATTAGACCAATTAAAAACTTTCACAAATGAGGATGAAGAAAGGGATTTTCTTATTTCAGAATATACATATATAGTAAGAGAGCATTTTCAAGAATTATTATTTGACAACATAAATACTAATGACCAATCAGATTTTTATATTGAAATATTATCTGAATTGATAACTAATGGTGTTTTACACTCAAAATCAAACACCTATGCTCTTATGTTTGTAAATAATTTCGCTACAAAATTTTCAATTTCTGATAATGGAATTGGATTTGAAGAATCCTTAAAATCTAAAAATGGAAATTTTATTTATAATCCTTTAGAATTAAAAAATAAACTTGATAAAATCAATATTTTAAAAATCAATGATAAAATATTTAATAATCTAAATTATATCATTGAAACTTTATTCTATTCTGCTTTAAAAGATCGTAGAGGTTTATTTGATTTAATGACTTCAGTTGTCCTAAATTCTAATGGATACTTTAGATTACATTACGATAATGCTCAGATAATTATTTCAAACAGAATGAGAACTGAATTACTTGAACTTAACAAACTTAGAGATGAACTATTTGATTTTCACAGGATAATTCTAATAAATAAAATAGATGATGATAGGTATAATGAAAAAATGACACATATTAAAAATAAAATCTTAGGTTATTTTATAAAACTATATCATAATCTATGTAATAAATATAATAATGACTTCAAGTATTCTTCAATCAGATTTTATAATGTAAAATTCAAAGGAATTCATATTGAGGTAGAAATACCAAATGTATAATTATGATAATATCACTTATAGATAATACTGAGTATCTCTATTTCAATTTACATGCGGAAGAGGTTATTTCTTCTAATTATTTGAATGATGATAACCAAGGTATTTACATTTCTAGTTTACAATTTAAAACCCTAAATAGACTTTATGAGTTTGTTAAATCAAAAACATTTTCGTCTAAAAAAAACATTGTTTTAGATTTTAATAATTTTGAACATGTTCAAGAAAACATGCTTGATAAAATTACTGATATTCGAAATTTAGGCTATAAGTTAGTTTTACTAAATGTTCATCAAAAAATTATAAAATCATTATCGTTAAATTCCATAGAAAATAAAAATAATATCGTAAATGACAAATATGGATATGATTTTTTCTATTTTTTTTCTGACCAAAAATCTGATTTATATAAGGTAAATTTCAATAGTAGTAAAATATTTTATAACCTATTTAAAAATAAATTAAAAAATTATATTGACACATTTGGGAAGCCACATGTGTCATCTTTTGTATATCTTCATTCATTTGTAGATTTAAAAAAATTCATAAGCATGGAAAACCCTTTTGTTTACTTTGCTCTATATAGACTTGCGATACGCATCAAAAACAAATGGCATTTAGAACTTGACAACAATCCTATTCTAGTAGGGCAAAGTTTAACAAGTACTTTCATTGTTTCAATCTTATCAAAATTATTGAAACTTGACATTCTTATCTTTGACAAGATAGGTCCAATTACAAAGTTATATAAAAAACTTGAAAAACATAATTTTGAAAACAGAAAATATATTGTTGTCTCTGACTTTGTTTGTTTAGGAACGGAAGTGAAAATAACTAAAAATTTAATTGAATTTTCAGGAGGAAAGTATTTAGGAAATGTTTCTTTAGTCAAGGTTGAAACACTTACAAGAGAAGATTTACAGCTTGACAATATTGATAGAACAATCTCTACATTTTCTATTTCAGAGAGAAATAATGTTGAATTGAATTATGATATCTATACAAATTTAAAACCATTGAAATGAAAAATATTATCTTACATATTTCAGATTTACACATTTCGCTGGATAAAAAAATTGGTGATGAAAGAATTAATATGGATTCATTTTTACAAATTCCTAATGATAAAGTAAATTCAGAACACTATATTGATAAATTCATTTCAAAAGTAAAAAGTAGTTTCGGAAAAGCAAATATTTATTTATTAATTACTGGAGATATAACGGAAAGCGGTGGAATTATAGAGTATAAATATGCTCAAGAGTACTTAAATAAAATAATTGATAATTTAAACATTAAAAAGAATAACATACTTTTAGTTCCTGGTGACCATGATATAAATCGAAAGGAAATTCAAAATTTGATTTCTTCAACAGAAGAATATAATATAGATGAATTAAACCTATCAAAATTCAAGAATTTTATTGATTTTTATAAAAAAATAATAGATAAAGAATTTGACCCTAATAAAATAATTTTTGATTCAATAAATTTTGAAGATAAATTATTATTAATCGGTTTAAACTCATCTTATCATATTGATTTAGAATTCACTGAAGGAAAAGTTGATATAAGAAAATTTAAAACAGAATTATCTCAATTATCTGATAAACCTATAAAAAGAGTTATTTGCTGTCACCACAATATAACATCACTACATGAGGATAAAAATTCAGGTCAATGGGAAAAGGAAAATAGATTACATTTTATATCTGCTTTAGAGGAAAATGACATTAAGTATCTTTTTTCAGGAAATGAGCATACTAATGGATGTAAAAAAACGATAGGAGACACAATAACAGTATCTGATTCTGGTACTTTATCGTCAAAGAAATACGACTCAGCTTTTAAAATATATGAATTAGAAGATAACGATTCCGAGGATATAGTTTTAGTTAATCATATTTTTGCATTACAAAAAACAGGTCAAAATGATGAACCCTACTATTGGGGTGAGAGAAAAAATTCAGAAGCAAAACAACCTGAAAAATTTGAAGTACTAATCAACAATCCACCAAATTTAGATGTTGACGTTATAGAATTACCCGAGAATAAAACAAATAAAGTTGTAAAAGAAGAGGCAAAAACTGAGGAAATTAAACCTAAGAATAATATTTATTCCAATTTAAAATTCTCAAAAATACTATACGACAAAGTAAAAGAATTAAATCTTTTTCACTCTGGTCATTTTCATTGGAGTGAAACCTCAAGAGCACATAATTGGATAGATATATCTAAATTAATTGAAAAAAAAGACAATCTTAGTTTTGTGAAAAATGCTGTAATTGATGTTATTGAAAATAAAAAGTTAGAAGATAAAATTGATCTAATTATTGGTTTAGGCTATGAAGGAAATATTATTTCTTCTAAAGCAATTATCAAATTCAATAAACCTTATGCTTTTTTACCTTATTCATACAGATATGATGAACATCATGAATATGAAAATGAATTAAGTTTTGATAACACAAATAAAAAATTTAAAAATGTTTTAATTATTACAGATGTTGTAAATGATGGAAGAACAATTAGAAAATTAATAAAGAAAAGGCAGGATTCTTTTTTTAAAAATGTAAATAAAGTATATGTTATTTCTCTTTTTTACACAGGTCATTCAAAAATAAACTATAACATTCTAAACTATGATTTTGTTAAAACAATTCCAAACTATGATATTGAAAATGATGATGAAGTTAATAATATAGAATATTTTACTGTGAAAGTTTTAAAAGTAGAAAAATGCCCCTATAGCGATGATTTTAGAGAGTCTTGTTTAATTGTTAAAGATAAATTAGGATGTGTTAATCTATTCTATGACGAATCAAAGTATCTATAAAAAATGAAATAACTATGCAAGAAAACAATTCACAAATACTAATTAACCAAACCCAAGATGGCAAAGTTAAAATAGAAACACAGTTTGAGAATGAAACGGTTTAAGTTTAGTTAAAAAAACATTTATAGCACGGAATTTGTATATTTGTTTAATAAAATAAAGAATTATGAGCACAATAGAGTTAAAACAAGAATTACACGATTATATTAATCAAGGTGATGAGAAGTTTGTGAAAATATTTTATGAAATGGCAAAAGCATATGTAGAACAACTACAACTAGATAAATTGATTACAGAATCCGAAGAAGATATCAAGTTAGGAAGAGTACATAATTTAGATGAAACGCAAAAAATTATCAATAGTTGGAACGAGTAATAAAACCTATATTTTGGACAAACCGAGCAATAAAAGACTTAAAGAAAGTTAGGGGATTTTATATTGAAATTTACGGTCTTGAAAAAGCAAAACAATACACACAACAAATTTATGATGCAACTAAAATATTAGAAAATCCAGATTATAATTTTGTTGAAATTGGAGCAGTTGATGATTATTTTAGTCACTTTAAATACGAATATCGAAAGATTTACGAACATTATTGCAAAATTACTTATCGGGAAGGAAAAAATAAAATTTACATAAATAGAGTTTTTGAAATGCGACAAAATCCTAAAAAGAATAAATAATTCACACACTTATAAAAAAAATCCGTGGAAATCTGTGAAATCCGTGTCTATATCTATAATTATCTCGCCTAAGTTAGTTTAAAAACAGTTATGCAAGAAAACAATTCTCAAATACTAATTTATCAAACCCAAGATGGTAAGGTTAAAATAGAGACCCAATTTGAGAATGAAACGGTTTGGTTAAGTCAGGCTCAAATTTCAGAATTATTTCAAAAGGAAAGAAGTGTTATAACAAAACATATTGGCAACATTTTTAAAGATAACGAACTCAAAGAAAAAAGCAATGTGCAATTTTTACACATTCCTAATTCAGACAAACCTGTGAAATTTTACAACCTAGATGTCATAATTTCAGTAGGTTACAGAGTAAAATCACAAAGAGGTATTCATTTTAGAAAATGGGCAACAGCACTTATTAAAGAATATTTAATAAAGGGTTTTGCAATGAATGATGATTTGCTAAAAAATAATGGTGGCGGAAATTATTTTGAAGAATTATTGGCACGTATCCGTGATATTCGTTCCTCAGAAAAAATATTTTGGCGCAAAGTATTAGATATTTATGCAACAAGTATAGATTATGATGCTAAATTAGAAACATCAATACTTGTTTTTAAAACCATACAAAACAAGATGCATTGGGCATCGCATGGAGAAACAGCAGCCGAAACAGTTTACAACAGAGTAAATGCTTCAAAAGAAAACATAGGTCTAACTAATTTTAAAGGAGAAACACCTACAAAAAAAGAAACCGAAATTGCTAAAAATTATCTAAAAACAGACGAACTCAATATTTTAAACAGAATGGTAACCGCATTTTTAGAAATTGCCGAAATACAAGCATTGGACAAAAAACCAATGTATATGAAAGATTGGACAAAACAGTTAGATGTGTTTTTAAAAATGACAGGTAAAAACATATTACAACATTCTGGTAAAATTAGCCATCAAAAAGCATTAGAAAAAGCACATTCAGAATATACTATTTTTAAAGAAAAAACAAACAACCAAATTTCTAAGGTAGAGAAAGATTTTTTAAAGCTATTAGAAAATAATACTCAGAATTTAAAAAAATCTTAAAAAATTATACACTTTATAGAATCCGTGAAAATCTGTAAAATCCGTGTCTAATACCCATATTTACCTTTCCAACGTGCTTTTAATAGTTCTCTAAACTTATTTTCTCTAGCATTATTATTAGGTTCATAAAATTTAGTTTCCGAAATTTCATCAGGTAAAAATTCTTGTATTGCAAAATTAGCATTGTAATTATGTGCATATTTATAGTCATTACCATAACCTAAATCTTTCATTAATTTAGTTGGTGCATTTCTTAAATGTAAAGGTATTGGTAAATCTCCTGTTTGTTTAACTAATGCTATTGCTTCATCAATTGCTTTGTAAGACGCATTACTTTTATCGGAATTAGCCAAATAAATAGCACATTGACTCAAAATAATTCTAGATTCAGGATTTCCAATTATAGAAACGGCATTAAAAGTATTGTTTGCCATAATAAGTGCTGTCGGATTTGCATTACCAATATCTTCAGATGCCAAAATTAACATTCGTCTAGCAATAAACTTCACATCTTCGCCACCAACTAACATTCTTGCTAACCAATAAACGGCGCCGTTAGGATCTGATCCTCTAATAGATTTTATAAATGCCGAAATAATATCATAATGTTGCTCACCTGTTTTATCATAACGAACCAAATTTTGAGAAATATTTTTCTCCACTAAATCATTCGTAACCACAATTGGTTCTTTAACCGAATTTACCAACAATTCAAAAATATTTAACAATTTACGAGCATCGCCACCAGAATATTGTAATAATAAATCGGTTTCTTTTAATTTTATTTTCTTTTTAGATAATTTAGTATCTACTTTTAATGCACGTTTTAATAATGCCAATAAGTCATTTTTGTCAAATTCATTTAAAATATAAACTTGACAGCGCGATAATAATGCAGGAATTACTTCAAAACTGGGATTTTCGGTAGTTGCACCAATTAAAGTAACCCAACCTTTTTCTACAGCGCCAAGCAAAGAATCTTGTTGTGATTTTGAAAACCGATGAATTTCATCAATAAACAATATCGGATTTTTAGTAGTAAACAAACCGCCAGAATTTTTCGCTTTATTTATGACTTCTCTAATATCTTTAACACCAGAATTTATAGCACTTAAAGCATAAAAAGGTCTTTCGGATTCGTTAGCAATAATATTTGCTAAAGTAGTTTTACCAATTCCTGGTGGACCCCAAAATATTAAACTTGGTATAATGCCATTTTTAATATGCTGTGTTAATGTACCATTTTTACCAACTAAATGTTGTTGCGATATATAATCTTCTAACTTTTTTGGTCTAATTCGCTCTGCTAATGGTACGTTGTTCATTTGGTAAAAATAATTATAAATAACCACAAAAGACACAAAAGAAAACAAAAGTCTTAAGTGTTTTTTTGTACCTTTTGTGGTTTAAAATCATTGCCTTCCAACCATTCCTTCCGTAAATCCTCAGACATAACTCCTGTACCATCGTGTTTCCAA
>CAYQTF010000021.1:3129-4780 GCA_964420345.1 uncultured Flavobacteriaceae bacterium | reverse complement strand
CAACCATTCCTTCCGTAAATCCTCAGACATAACTCCTGTACCATCGTGTTTCCAACCTGGTGGTTTTATTAAATATCTAAATTTATCGATTAAGGAAATTTTTCCCATAAAAATGGATTTAAATAGAGCAATCCATTCATGAAAAGCAATCATAAATAAATTATGTGTTTTAATATTATTTACCAAACCATAAATTACTTTCTCTTGTTTGAGTTCTGGTTGAAAAGTACCAAACATTCTATCCCAAATAATTAAAATACCAGCATGATTACGGTCTAAATAAATCGGATTACTACCATGATGTACTCTGTGATGTGATGGTGTATTAAAAATAAATTCAAACCATTTTGGCAGTTTTTTAATGGTTTCGGTGTGAATCCAAAATTGATATAATAAACTAATTGCCTTCTGAAAAAATAGCATTAACGGATGAAATCCTAGAACAACTAACCATAGCCAAAAAACGAAATTGGTAAAACCGCCAGTCCAAGTTTGTCTTAATGCAGTACTTAAATTATATTCTTCCGATGAATGATGTACCACATGCGATGCCCAAAAAAATCGAGATTTATGCGAAATTCTATGAAACCAATAATACGACAAATCATCTACAAAAAACAACACTACAAAACTCCACCAAGCAACGGGTATTATAGCCAATTTAAAATTATAATACACAAACAGTAAAATATACAAAACAACTATTTTACTAAAAAAACCTATACAAATATTACCAATTAACCCTGTTAGAATAGAAGTATAAGCATCTTTAATTTTATAGTTTTTTTTAGAATGTTTAGAAATTATAACAAATTCAGCAATAACTAATATTACAAAAAATGGTATGGCATAAATGATTAAATTCGGAAAAGAATATTGCATCAAAAAATATTTTGCTTCAATATCCTAAAATTAATTTAACTGACAAAATTTCAGCAGTAATAAATTGGTTAGGTATTTGATAATTAAACATTATGAAATCAATTGAAAACCCGTTTAAATTTACTGCTTTAACGTTGGCAATACCTTTGTATTTTGTATTGTTTATGTGGTTGATTTTTTGGTTTGAATCTAAATTTGGGTATAACTTTGCCAAATATGGTTTACGACCAAGATCAATTTCTGGTTTAAAAGGCATTATTATTTCACCATTTATACATGGTGATTTTAAACATTTATTTAATAACTCTACGTCACTTTTTGTATTACTTATTACGCTATTTTACTTTTACAGAAAAATTGCATTAAAAGTACTTATTTACGGTACGTTAATTTTAGGTTTTATAACTTGGTTAATAGGGCGAGATTCATTTCACATAGGCGCAAGTGGCATTGTTTATTTACTTTTTGGCTTTACCTTTTTAGGTGGTATTCTTAGTAAATACTATAGATTAACAGCGGTTTCGTTTATGGTTATTTTCCTTTACGGGAGCATGATTTGGTACATTTTTCCGATGGATGAAAAAATTTCTTGGGAAGGTCATTTATCTGGTTTACTAACCGGTTTTGTCTTTGCTTTTTTATATCGAAATTCAGGGCCAAAACAAGAACAATACGCTTGGGAAAAAGAAGATTATATAAAAGATGCATTCGATTTACAATTTGATGATGCTGGTAATTTTGTACCACCAAAACCAATAGAAGAAATTGA
>CAYQTF010000021.1:0-3029 GCA_964420345.1 uncultured Flavobacteriaceae bacterium | reverse complement strand
TTTTTTAAAATTGTAAACGCTCTATAAATTTGTTCTACCACAAATAAACGTACCATTTGATGCGAAAATGTCATTTTAGATAACGATACTTTTCCTTGTGCTTTTTTATAAACCGTTTCAGAAAAACCATAAGGTCCGCCAATTACAAAAACTAATTGTTTAATGCCTGAATTCATCTTCTTCTGCATAAATTCTGAAAATATAACCGAATTATATTCTTTTCCGTTTTCGTCTAACAAAACCAATTGATCCGTTGTTTGCAATTGTTTTAAAATAAGTTCGCCTTCTTTTTCTTTTTGCAAATTTTCAGATAAATTCTTTACATTTTTAATATCTGGTATTACAACTAACTCAAATTTAATATAATGTTTTAATCTATTTTGATATTTATCTATTAAAATTTGTAGGTTTTTATCATCGGTTTTACCAATTGCGAGTAGTTTTATTTTCATATGGTAAAGATAAAACTTATTTTTGCTTACTATTTAAATTTACCTAATGATTTCAAAAGAACAATTCCAAAAAGAATTAGAAATAATAATAACAAATGCAATTAGAGAAGATGTTGGTGATGGCGATCATAGTTCGCTTGCTTGCATACCAAAATCTGCGACAGGTAAAGCAAAATTGTTAGTAAAAGATAACGGAATTATTGCTGGAGTTGCATTCGCTAAAATGATTTTTAATTACGTAGATAAAGACTTAAAAATAGAAACCTTAATTAATGATGGCGAAAAAGTAAACTATGGCGATATCGTTTTTTATGTTACAGGTAGTTCGCAATCTATTTTAAAAGCCGAAAGATTGGCATTAAATGCAATGCAACGTATGAGTGCAATTGCAACAAAAACCAATCAGTTTATGGAACTTTTAAAAGGTACAAAAACCAAAATTTTAGATACTCGTAAAACAACCCCTGGCATTAGAGCAATCGAAAAATGGGCTGTAAAAATTGGTGGTGGCGAAAATCATAGGTTTGCTTTGTATGATATGATTATGCTTAAAGATAATCATATTGATTTTGCTGGCGGCATTACTCAAGCAATCGATAAAACACAAAAATATTTAAAAGAAACCAATCGTGATTTGAAAATTATCGTGGAAGCCAGAGATCTTAACGAAATAAAAACCATCTTAAAATCGGCTAATATTTACCGTATTTTAATCGATAATTTTAATTATGAAGACACAAAAAAAGCAGTGCAATTAATTGGCAATCAATGTCAAACAGAATCTAGTGGCGGAATTACAGAAAAAACACTTCGTAAATATGCCGATTGTGGTGTTGATTTTATTTCATCTGGTGCTTTGACACATTCTATTTACAATTTAGATTTGAGTTTAAAAGCGGTTAACTAATATTTTTCCCGCAGATTTCGCAGATTTTCGCAGAAAAGTGATAATAAAAAAATACAACTTGCTAAATCTCCGGGGAATTAATCCATAATTAATGAAAATCATTTTTCATATTCTAAAAATAGTTTTACTAACTGTAATTACTCAAATTGGCGGTGTTATTTATTTAATTTCCATTACTGGAATAAAAAGTAATGCCACAAAATACAAACTGAAAAGAGGCATCTTATTTGCAACACTTTATCTAGCAACAACCTTTTTAATTATACCACAAATTTCGCCATACTTTGGAAGAGAAAAAATTAAAGAATCTAAATATTTAGTTGCACATTCGGTTTGGTATAAAATATTAAATCGTAATTACGTAACACCAAAACTTAATCGGGTCTTAACAAATGTAAGTCAAGAGTTTGGTGAAAAAAATAACGGAATTAAAACCATCTATCTCGATGCCAATTTTCCGTTTTTTAATGATTTTCCTTTATTACCACATTTGAGTCATGCTGATGGCAAAAAAATAGATCTTACCTTTATATATGAGTCAGAAGATCATAAATTAACCAATAAAAAACCTTCTAGAAGTGGTTATGGTGTGTATGAAAAACCGTTTAAAAACGAACATAATCAAATAAGTGTTTGCAAAAACAAAGGTTATTGGCAATATGATTTTCCCAAGTATTTAACCTTAGGAAAAACACATAAACAGTTAATATTTTCTAAAAAAGCAACTAGCAATCTGCTCTTAATTATAGCAAAGCAAAAAAATATTTCTAAAATTTTTATAGAACCACACCTAAAACAACGTTTGAATTTAACAAATAGCAAAATTAGATACCATGGTTGTCAAGCAGTTAGGCATGATGATCATATTCATATACAAGTAAAATAAAATATACAGCAATAATTCTTTATATTAGATATTTATTATATATTTGCAACTTATTAATACATATTACAAAATGAATAAAGGTACAGTAAAATTTTTCAATGAATCAAAAGGATTTGGTTTCATTACAGACGATGAGTCTAACACAGAGTATTTCGTACACGTTTCTGGTTTAATCGACGAGATTAGAGAAGGTGACGCAGTAGAATACGAATTAAAAGAAGGTAGAAAAGGATTAAACGCAATCGATGTGAAGGTGTTATAATCTAAATTTATAAAGAATTTAATTAAAAAAATCCTGTTCTATTGAACAGGATTTTTTGTTGTATGTAAGTTTTTTAAAAAAATAATAAAGATGAATTCACCAAGAAACTTAAAGATAAAAATATTTTTTTCATGAAAATAGTTTTGAAGTTTCTAAAATAATTTAGACAAAATTAATAATAATAATTATTACAAAAAACTATCTTTGCTTTTTTCAATAAATAATGCCTAAAAAGATAGATAACTTAAATCCGATAGATTACATACTTATTAAAGGTGCCGCTTTACATAACCTCAAAAAGGTAGATATGGCAATACCCAGAAATAAGTTAATTGTTATTACAGGTTTAAGTGGTTCGGGTAAATCAAGTTTAGCATTCGACACTTTGTATGCAGAAGGTCAAAGACGTTATGTAGAAAGTTTATCAAGTTATGCTAGGCAATTTTTAGGAAAATTACATAAACCAAAAGTAGATTATATAAAAGGTATTTCGCCAGCAATTGCCATTGAGCAAAAAGTAAA
>CAYQTF010000020.1:7966-26977 GCA_964420345.1 uncultured Flavobacteriaceae bacterium | reverse complement strand
TGCTTTGCAAACATTTGGCGACTTAATAAGACTTTAAACACTTTGCGTCTCTGCGTCTTTGCGAGATTATTTTATTTAAATTACCCACTTAAATCGACATAGCACCTAAAAAATTAATGTTTCGGTTTTTTTGCTTCGATAGAATGTGAATATTCACCATCAATATAAATTTTCCAAGAACCAATTCTAATATCGTTATGATAATTACCACTTTCTCTTATAATACCTGTTAATCTATCATGGTAAATTGCTTTGCCTTCTAACTTACCATTTACATAAGTTAAATCTTGATAAATATGATTATTAATTGAATACCTTTTATAACTACCATGAATTTTTCCATTTTGATAAAAAGTTAATATTGCTGGTTTTTTATTTGAATAGAAAGTTTTATAATCGCCATTTAAAATATTATTCACATAGAATTCTTCTTGCATAATAGTATTACCATCATTATGATAATACAGCCATTTTTCTATCCTGTTTTTTCCATCCATTTTACCTGTACTTTTTAATTTTCCAGATTTTGAATAAAATTTTACAGTTGCAATATTATTACTAGAATTAAATTCCCTAATAATTGTTGGATGGTCTGATTTTGCTGCAGAATAAGATTTAAATATACCTATTTCTTTGCCATGATTAAATACACCTTCATATCTAATTCTGCCATTATTGTATTTCTTTTGCCAAATACCATGACGTTTATTATTGGCATCAAACTGATTTATTTCTTGCGCATTTGTAGTAGAAAACACAAAAAACAAAACTATTACTACTATTATTTTCATAATTGAATTTCTTTTATAAGATAACTTATTTTTTCAAATTTTAGTATTCAATTATTGTTCCAAAAAAATTAATTACAATCTATTCTTGGCATTTCATTCATATAAAATCCTTTTGAAATGTCTTTAAATTTCCAAACGTCATCAATTTTTTCTTTTTCACCACCTAAAATAGAAATTTTATTTTCTTCGATTTTAAAAACAACCTCTTCTTTTTTAAGATTTCCATTTTGATCAAAAACACAAATAGTTCTTGCTATATTACCTTTAATGGTACCTGTAAAATTACCATTATTTACTTTTCCTTCAAACGGAATATAATCAAAATTACCAGAGATATTTTTTCCTTCCACATTTAAATTAATGACTAATTCATTGGTTTCTACAACTTCTTTTTTATTTTTTAGAGTTCTATTTTCAATAATTTCTTTGAAACAGTTTTTTCCATCATTTATTTTAAAAACTACATTTTTAGTAGTTGCAGTATCTTCTAAACTATTTTTCTTTTCTTTTTTACAACTTAGTATTGTTACTAAAAGAACTAATATAATTACTTTAATTTTCATGAATAATAATTTTAATATTTAAGTTGGTAAAACTACCATTTTTATTTTTGAGAATATTTATTGGTATATTTTTTATATAATTGTTTTTGATGTGTGTCTAAACTAATATTTCTACCTTGAATAAACGCTTTTATTACTTTATTAGTTCGCATGTCTAAAGCATCACCTTCCGAAATAAATAAGGTAGCATCTTTACCAACTTCTAAAGAACCAACTATTGCATCAATTTTTAAGATTTTAGCGGTATTTAAGGTTAGCATGCTAATTGCTTTTTCGTAATCTAAACCATACGCAACTGCAGTGCCAGCATAAAAAGGTAAGTTTCTTGTTTGCATACGTTCCATTCTTCCACCAGCAACATCTAATGCTACTAAAATACCAGCATCACTTAATAATTTTGGTAATTTAAACGGTAATTTTATATCTTGGTCTTCTGCGGTTGGCAAAGCATGAATTCTCTTTAATATTATCGGAATATTATTCTCTTTTAACAGATTAGTAACTTTATAGGCATCAAATCCGCCAACAATTACCATATTTTTAATATTTAATTCATTTTTGAAATCAATTGCTTCTACAATTTCTTTTTCACCGTTTACATGAATAAATAAGGTTTTTGAACCATTAAAAACACCTTGCATTGCTTTATTTTTTAAATCAATAGTGCCTTTATTATTTACTTTTGTAGTTTCAAAAAAATCTTTTATTCTTTGAACATCTTTAATATAATTTTTGTTTTCTACAATTGGTCCTGGATTTGCCCACCAACCGGTACTTCTAAAAGATACTGGCCAATTTAAATGAATACCATCATCTTCTTTTATGAGTGCATCTTCGTGATTCCAAGCATCAAATTGTACTATTGATGAAGTGCCAGAAATATTGCCACCTCTTGGTGTTATTTGTGCTATTAAAACACCATTTGCTTTAACGGTTTCTATTACTTTTGATTCGGTATTATATGCAATGATACTACGTATGTGTGGATTCATTCTGCCAATTTCTCCATAATCTAAAGTTGCTTTTACAGCATCTATTTCTGCTAAACCTAAAGTGGCATTTGGTACTATAAAACCTGGATAAATATGTTTGCCTTCCGCATTTATTATAGTGCCTAAATATGCTTTTTTTGTTAATGTTGCGTCGGTAACTAAGGTTAGTTTTCCGTTTTCGAACATAATTAAACTGTTTTCAATCACTTTACCATTACCAATGTGTGCAGTTGCTCCGTGAATTGTAACAATGCCATTCTGTTTTTTTGCAGGTGTTTGTTGGGCGAAAGTAATGGTAGCAGTTAACGCTATTATTATTGTAACTATTTTTTTCATTTTTTTGTTTTTTATCATCATCGGATTGAAATCCGACGTTATTATATGAGTCGTCCCTATGGGACTTTGAATTATTTTTCACTTCTGTCTTCTGTCTTTTAGTCTTCCGTCTTTTAGTCTTTTGTCTTTAGTCTTTTGTCAAAAATCACCAACCTTCAGAATCGCAATGGTATAATTTCTCTTCTTTTTTCTTTGGTTTTTGTGTTTTAACTCCCGAATTTTTTTCGGTTAGCATTAAGTTAATTAATTGATTACGTTCTTCTGATATTGCTTTTTGTTGCAATTCATTTTGGTCTATATCATAGTAAATAGTTCCTTCTATGATAGTTTTTTCCGCTTTAGCGTAAATAGATAACGGGTTATCACTCCAAAGTACCACATCGGCATCTTTACCAATTTTGATACTGCCAACTCGATCATCAATATGTAATAATTTTGCTGGATTTAAGGTAACAAACTTCCAAGCTTCTTCTTCCGAAACACCACCATATTTAACTGCTTTTGCTGCTTCTTGATTCATGCGTCTTGACATTTCGGCATCATCGGAATTAAAAGCTACCGTAATGCCTTGCTTGTGCATAATTGCGCCGTTATGTGGTATGGCATCATTCACTTCAAATTTATATGCCCACCAATCGGAAAATGTAGAGCCACCAACACCATGTTTCTTCATTTGATTTGAAACTTTATAACCTTCTAATATATGTGTAAAAATACTAATTCTAAAATTAAATTGTTCGGCAACACGCATAAGCATTATTATTTCGGACTGTACGTAAGAGTGACATGTTATAAAGCGTTCTTTATTTAATATTTCTGCTAATACTTCTAATTCTTCATCATATCTAGGTTTTTTATCTGTTTTTTTTGCCTCATTATATTCTTTTGCTCTTGTAAAATTACCAACAAAAACTTGTTCAACGCCCATTCTTGTTTGTGGAAATCTACGAGAATTCAAAGGTGTTCTAGAATGCTTTACATTTTCACCCAATGCAAATTTTATAAATTTATGGTTTGTATATTGCATTGCATTGGGATTTTCACCCCATTTTAATTTTATTAATGCTGTACGACCACCAATCGGGTTAGCCGAACCATGCAATAAATGCGAAGTTGTTACGCCACCAGCCAAATTACGATAGATATTTATATCATTTGATTTTACCACATCTTGAATGGTTACTTCAGCAGAATTATTTTGTCCACCTTCATTAACACCATTTGAAATAGCAATATGAGAATGTTCATCTACAATGCCTGCTGTTAAATGTTTGTTTGTTCCGTCAATTTCTTTATAGCCTTGTTTTTTAAAAGTTCCTGTAGTTACAATTTTAAAAATTTTACCATTTTTTAGAATTACATCTTTATTTTTAATAATACCTTCTTTTTCATTAGTCCAAACGGTTACATTTTTAATGATGATGTTTTCTTGTGTTGGTTTTGCTTTATTTCCGTATGCGATGTTTGGATAGGTTATTGGGAAAATCTTTGGTGTTTTTTCTTCTTCAGGTTTTGCTGATTTTAGTTGCTTTGGTGTTTTATCATCATCTTTATCGGAATTAATTTTAGAAAGTATAAAATTGGTTTCTTCGCCATTTTCTAAAATGGTTTTACCTTCTATTTTGTCAGCGTTATTTACTTTGCCTGTCAATCGTACAAATTCTGTTTTTGTGGTATCTAACGGATTAAATATTAAACTAAACCAATTGTTTTTATAGGTTAGTTTTGATTTAATTTCTAAAGAATCTAATTCTAATTTTGCTTTTAATTTACTTATTTTTCCGCTTAATTTTAAATTGTAATTTTTGTTATTAATAGTAAGGTTATATTTTCCGTTTAACGGAATAATATTTCTATCGTTAATAACGTTTTTTGATCCTTGTGTCCAGTTTTCATAAATGATATTATCTTTATCGAAAATTGGTTTTGAAGTAATTAAAAAGTTGGCAAAACTCCCTGCTTTTAGAGAACCTATTTCGTTAGATTTCCTTAATAATTTTGCTGGAATTGTAGTTAGACTTGCTAAAGCAGTTTCTTTAGAAAAACCTAATTTAATTGCTTTTAAAAGGTTTTTATTAAACTCTTTTTTATCTTTTAAATTTGATAATGTTAAAGCGAATACCACATTGTTTTTTTCTAAAATATTTAGATTATTAGGTGCTTGATTCCAAAAACGTAAATCGCTTAAAGCAATTTTATCCGCAGCATATGGATTACTAACATCATATGGTTTAGGAAAATTTATTGGTATAATATATGTAGCGTTGGTATTTTTAATTTCTTCAATTCTTTCAAATTCATTACCGCTTCCTTTAAGAATAAAGTTTAAGTTAAACTGCTTTGCAATTTTATTGGCACGTAAACTACTTAATTTGTCATTTGCTTCAAAAATAATTGGTAAGTTTTTATTATCTAAATATGCTTGTATGGAAATATCGCTACCACTTTTTTGTTTAGAAAACCAATTAGCATCGTTAAAAAATTGTCGCAATAATGCCATAGACCCCATTAAAGAACTTGGATAACTTTGTTTTGAAGTGACACTTTTTCTAAAACTAAAATGTTGCGCTCCTTTTTGTGCAAGAATGCTAATATTATTTTTTTCGGAATTATTTAAAACACTTATTACAGAAGTTCCTCTAGCAATGCCATCATGAATATGTGTGTTTACAGTACCAAAACCTAATTTTAATAATTCTTTTGCTTTTTTGTCATCAAAATTGTAAGTGCTAAATGCGTTGGTTTCTGGTCTTATATGATCGTTCCAATAAAAACCATTTCTGTTAGAATCCCATTGATATTCAAACCATTTTTTAGTATGTTTTTTTGGTGTTTTTACGCCAAAATCACTGTAAATATCTATAAATGATGGATAGATGTACAAACCCTTTACATCTATAATTTTAGTATTTTTTGGGATTTTTATATTTGTACCAATTGCTATGATTTTAGTTCCTTTAATTAATAAACTTGCATTTTCTAATAATACAGTTGGTGTTTTTTGAATAGTAGCATTTATAAAAACCGTATAATTGTTATTAGGTGTTTTTATACCATTATTCTTCGGGAAATATTCTTGTGCAATACCATTAAAACTTATAAATAATAGTAATAAAATTAATCTTTTCATTTCTGTTAATATTTTGAGCAGATAAATATAGGTATAAAAGTTTTATTCTGACTAAATTTAACACATAGTATTTTTAATTAGTAGTTATGGTTTCAAAGAAACTTTATTATAATAATTTAAAAAAGAATAGAATAAATTCAGATATTTGCATTAGTTAATAAAAACTATATTAATTAATGGCTCAAAAACCTTCATTACCAAAAGGAACAAGAGATTTCTCTCCTGTTGAAATTACAAAACGTAATTATATAATTAATATAATTAAAAATTCGTTTGAATTATTTGGTTTTCAACCTATAGAAACACCTAGTTTTGAGAAATCGGAAACTTTAATGGGTAAATATGGTGAAGAAGGTGATCGATTGATTTTTAAAATATTAAATTCAGGTGATTATTTAAATAAAGTAGATACTAATTTATTAGAAAGTAAAAATAGTCTTAAAGTAACTTCAAAAATTTCTGAAAAAGCATTGCGTTACGACTTAACCGTACCTTTCGCAAGATATGTTGTACAGCACCAAAATGAATTAACTTTACCTTTTAAACGATATCAAATACAACCTGTTTGGCGAGCAGATAGACCACAAAAAGGTAGGTTTAGAGAGTTTTATCAATGTGATGCGGATGTTGTTGGTAGCACATCTTTAATTCAAGAAGTAGAATTTGTACAACTATATGATGCAGTTTTTACCAAATTGAATCTAACAGAAACCATAATAAAAGTAAATAATCGAAAAATACTTTCTGGAATTGCTGAAATAATCGGAGCAAAAGATAAATTAATCGATTTTACAGTTGCTTTAGATAAATTAGATAAAATTGGCGCTGATGGCGTTACTAAAGAAATGCTTTCCAAAGGAATTTCAGAAGATGCTATTAAAAAAGTACAACCATTATTTAATTTTACAGGTTCTAATAAAGATAAAATTATTCAATTAAAAGAAATGCTAAAAACTTCGGAAGAAGGATTAAAAGGTGTTTCTGAATTGGAATTTATTATTTACTCTATTGAAAATATAGGTTTGCAATCTGCCATTTTAGAGATAGATGTTACATTAGCAAGAGGTTTAAACTACTACACAGGTGCAATTTACGAAGTTGTCACCAATAAAGTACAAATAGGTTCTATTGGCGGTGGCGGAAGATATGATGATTTAACCAGTATTTTCGGGCTAAAAAATTTAAGTGGAATTGGAATCTCTTTCGGTTTGGATAGAATTTATATTGTTTTGGAAGAATTAGGTTTGTTTAAAGATTTAGAATTACCAAAACCAAAAGTATTATTTTTAAATTATAATACAGAAAATATTTTAAATAGATTAAAAGCATTAGACGTTTTAAGAAATAATGGAGTTTCATCAGAAATATATCCAGATACAGCAAGTTCAAATAAACAAAGACAAAAACAATTCAAATATTTGCAAAAAAGAGAAATTGAATTTGTTATTTTAGATGATGAAATAGGTAGTGAGTTAAGCTTGAAAAATACCGTGACAGGAGAAATTATAAAAGGTAATATTAAAGAATTACTTTTAAAAATAAAAAATTAACCACAAAAGACACAAAAGAACACATAAGACTTTTGTTTTCTTTTGTGCCTTTTGTGGTTCAAAGAAAAATAATGCCAAGAAAAAACATCCAAAATATAACCTTAGATTCTAATAAAAACGAATCACCAAAATTCCAACACGAAAACTTCGTAGCAGGAATTCCACCATATTTACGTGGTCCATATTCTACAATGTACGTTAGAAGAGCATGGACAATTAGGCAATACGCAGGATTCTCAACAGCAGAAGAATCTAATGCTTTTTACCGTAGAAATTTAAAAGCAGGTCAAAAAGGATTATCCGTTGCATTTGATTTAGCGACCCATAGAGGTTACGATTCCGATCATGAAAGAGTGCAAGGCGATGTTGGTAAAGCAGGAGTTGCCATAGATTCGGTTGAAGATATGAAAGTATTATTCGATCAAATACCATTAGATAAAATGTCCGTTTCCATGACAATGAATGGTGCGGTTTTACCCATTTTAGCCTTTTATATTGTTGCTGCGGAAGAACAAGGAGTATCTATAGAAAAACTTTCAGGAACAATTCAAAATGATGTATTAAAAGAATTTATGGTGCGTAATACGTATATTTATCCACCGAAACATTCCATGAAAATAATTGCCGATATTTTTAAATATACAACGGCAAACATGCCAAAATATAATAGTATTTCTATTTCGGGTTACCATATGCAAGAAGCAGGAGCAACGCCAGAAATTGAACTAGCTTACACATTAGCAGACGGATTAGAATACATAAAAACAGGTTTGTCAACAGGAATGAAAATTGACGATTTTGCACCAAGATTATCTTTCTTTTGGGCAATTGGTATGGATCATTTTAGAGAAATTGCAAAATTAAGAGCAGGCAGAATGTTATGGGCAAAAATTGTTAAAGAATTCAATCCTACAAATCCAAAATCAATGGCATTAAGAACCCATTGTCAAACAAGTGGTTGGAGTTTAACCGAACAAGATCCGTTTAATAATGTTGCCCGCACTACTATTGAAGCAATGGCAGCAGCGTTTGGCGGAACACAATCATTACATACAAATGCGCTAGACGAAGCAATTGCTTTACCAACCGATTTTTCAGCAAGAATAGCACGTAATACACAAATTTATATTCAAGAGGAAACCAATATTACCAAAACGGTTGATCCTTGGGCAGGAAGTCATTTTGTGGAAAAACAAACCGAAGATATTGCAAATAAAGCATGGAAATTAATCAAGGAAGTAGAAGAATTAGGTGGCATGACAAAAGCCATTGAAAAAGGTATTCCAAAAATGCGAATTGAAGAAGCAGCTGCTAAAAAACAGGCTAGAATTGATTCTGGACAAGATATTATCGTTGGTGTAAATAAATATCAATTAGAAGAAGAAGATCCATTACATATTTTAGAAGTGGATAATGATGCGGTTAGAAAATCACAAATTGAACGATTAACGAAACTTAAAACAGAAAGAGATGCTGTTTTAGTTAAACAAGCATTGCAAAATTTAACTAATTGTGCTAAGAATAATGACCAAAATTTATTAGATTTGGCAGTGAAAGCAGCAAGGTTGAGAGCAACTTTGGGCGAAATTTCCGATGCTTTAGAAGAAGTTTTCGGGAGATATAAAGCAACTATTAAATCCATTTCTGGCGTGTACGGTAAAGAAATAAAACAAGATAAAACCTTTAAAAAAGCATGTGATTTAGCAAATGAATTTGCAGAATTAGATGGTCGAAGACCAAGAATTATGGTGGCAAAAATGGGGCAAGATGGTCATGATAGAGGTGCTAAAGTAGTAGCAACTAGTTTTGCTGATTTGGGTTTTGATGTAGATATCGGACCATTATTTCAAACGCCAAAAGAAGTTGCAAAGCAAGCTGTAGAAAACGATGTACATATTCTAGGAGTTTCTTCTTTGGCTGCTGGTCATAAAACTTTAATGCCTCAAGTTATTGAAGAATTGAAAAAGTACGATAGAGAAGACATTTTAGTAATTGCTGGTGGCGTTATACCTGCGCAAGATTATCAATATTTATTCGATAAAGGTGTTGCTGGTGTTTTTGGACCTGGAACAAAAATTGCTAAAGCGGCTATAGATATTTTGGAGATATTAATTAAAAGTGTGTGATCCCATCTTCAGTCTTTCCAAAGGGAAGAAAATAATTTACGGATTTATATAATTTTATATTTAGATAATAATTTAGAGATTTTAATTACTAATTAAATTACTTCCATTTGGGAAGGTTAGGATGGGAAAAAAACTAACAATCGGCGGTGTACCAGAACATTTTAATTTACCATGGCATTTAGCCATAGAAAATAATAAATTTTTCGATAAAGGAATTGATTTAAATTGGGTTGATATTCACGGAGGAACAGGAGCAATGTGTAAAGCATTACGAAATAAAAGTATTGATATTGCGCTAGTTTTAACCGAAGGAATTATTAAAGATATCATCAATGGTAATGATGCTACATTGGTTAAATTTTATGTAAAATCTCCTTTATTATGGGGAATTCATGTTGGTTTTACTTCACAAATTAATTCCGTTAAGGACTTAGAAAATAAAAAAATCGCCATTAGTAGATACGGTTCAGGTTCTCATTTAATGGCAATTGTAAATGCTTTTGAACAAGGTTTTAATATTGATAATTTAGATTTTGAAATTATTAAAAACCTTAATGGAGGAATTGAATCGCTTAAAAATAATACAGCAGATTATTTTCTTTGGGAACATTTTACCACAAAACCTTACGTTTACGATAAAACAGTTAGAAGAATTGGTAATATTGAATCGTCTTGGCCTTGTTTTGTTATTGCTGTTAGAAATGAAGTGTTGAAAAATGATAAAAAAGCAATTAAAGATATTATTAAGGTTATTAATAAACAATTAAAAACCTTTGAAAAACCGTTAGAAAATAAAGAATTAATTGCTTTGTTCTCACGTCGCTACAATCTTAAAAAAGAAGATATTAAAGATTGGTTAGCAATTACTAAATGGAGTAGAGAAAAATCAATTTCTGAAAAATCAATTTCTGAAATCCAAAAAAAATTAAAGCAATTTGGTTTAATTAAGAAAACAATTAATGTTGATAAACTTATTACGGATTTGTTTTAGATTATTTAATTTTTTTGTCAAAGTAATTGGCAATATAAAAGGTACATTTGCAATCTTAAAATCAATTTATGTCATTTAAATCCTTAGGATTATCAGATAATTTATTAAAAGCAATCGCTAAAAAAGGTTATACAAAACCTTCCGTAATTCAAGAAAAATCGATTCCGTTAATTCTAAAAGGGAAAGATGTGTTGGCTTCAGCACAAACAGGAACAGGAAAAACAGCAGGTTTTACTTTACCTATGTTGCAATTGTTGGCAGCAAGTAAACATGATAAATATAGACCAATTAGAGCGTTAATTCTTACACCAACACGTGAGTTAGCAGCGCAAATTCAAGAAAATATTTTAGAATATAGTGTGTTTTTAAATATTAAATCCACCGTTATTTTTGGTGGTGTTAAACCAGCAAAACAAATTGCAACTTTACGCCAAGGTGTAGATATTTTAGTAGCAACTCCAGGTAGATTATTAGATTTAGAAAATCAGAAAAAACTGTCTTTAAAACGAGTAGAGTTTTTGGTTTTAGATGAAGCAGATAGAATGCTAGATATGGGGTTTCAGAGAGATATTAATAAAATAATGGCTTTATTGCCAAAGCGAAGACAAAACTTATTGTTTTCGGCTACATTTTCTAAAGAAATTAAGAAATTGGCTGGTGCATTTTTACATAATCCAGTAATGGTAGAAGCAACGCCAGAAAATTCTACAGTGGACAAAATTATTCAGAAAGTTTATAGAACGGATAAGTCTAAAAAACCTGCATTAATTATACATTTAATAAAACAAGGCAATTGGCAGCAAGTTTTAGTTTTTACACGTACAAAACATGGCGCTAATAATCTTTGTAAAAAAATGATTGGCAAAGGCATAAATGCGATGGCAATTCATGGTAATAAAAGTCAAGGCGCTAGAACTAAGGCTTTAGCAGGTTTTAAAGATGGTTCGGTACAAGTTTTAGTAGCAACCGATATTGCAGCAAGAGGTTTAGATATACCATTATTACCGCATGTTATCAATTTTGAATTACCAAATATTTCGGAAGATTATGTACACAGAATTGGTAGAACAGGTAGAGCAGGAGCAAATGGTGAGGCAATATCTCTAGTTAGCAGCGATGAATTAGAATATATTGCAGGTATTGAAAAATTATTGGGTCACAAACTGAAAAGTACCGTTATAGAAGGTTTTGAACCAAGTTTAATTCAACCAGAAAACGAAAAATCAAAACCAAAAGGACAACGAGGAAATAATAATCGTAGAAGAAATAGTAGTAATAGTAAAAATAATAGAAATAAAAGTAGAAAGAGGTAAGTGAATTAGTGAAAAGGAGAATTCAAAATTAAACATTTAAAATTCAAAATTCAAGGGTATAAACTACATAAACGTCATATTGCCAATACCTTTAGAGCGCTTGTTTACTTACGAAATAACACAAGCCGAAAGCGAATTTCTAAAACCAGGAATGCGTGTTGCCGTACCTTTTGGTAAATCTAAAATTTATACTGCGTTAGTTTATAAAATTCATCAAATTGCTCCGATTGGTTATGATGCCAAAGAAATTTATCAGATTTTAGATGAAACACCAATTGTTACCGAAACACAGTTAAAACATTGGACTTGGTTAGCCGATTATTATTTATGCTCTTTAGGTGATGTTTTACGTGCAGGTTTACCTTCACTATTTTTATTGGAAAGTGAAACACTAATTATTAGAAATGAAATTTTTGAAGACGAATCTATTTTAAACGATGAAGAGTTTTTGATTTATGAGGCATTGCAACGACAATCCATTTTAAAAATTCAAGAAGTTGCGGCAATTTTAGACAAAAAAACCGTGTTGCCAATCATAAATAAACTAATGAATAAAGGTGTTTTGACTCTAAAGGAAGAAATATTTGAGCAATACAAACCAAAGTTAGTCAAATATATAAAGTTAAGTGATACTTATATTTCCGAAGAAAATTTACAGCATTTATTAGACGATTTAAATAGAGCGAAAAAGCAAAAACAAGCGGTAATGCATTATTTTTCGCTGAATGCTAGTACTAAAAAACCGATTAAAGTAAAAACTTTAATGACAGTCGCAAACGTATCTTCGGCAGTAATAAAAGCGCTAGTTGAAAAATCTGTTTTCGAAACCTATCATATTCAAACCGATAGAGTTAATTTTGAAAAAGGAAAAGGCGAATTAAAACCGTTAACCGAATTTCAAGAAATCGCTTACCAAGAAATAAACAATTCCTTTAAAGAAAAAGACGTTACTTTATTACACGGCATCACTTCTAGTGGAAAAACAGAAGTGTATGCAAAACTAATTAAAGAAGTTTTAGCAAAAGGAAAACAGGTATTGTATTTATTACCAGAAATTGCTTTAACCACACAATTAATAGAGCGATTAAAAGTATATTTTGGAGATCAAATCTCGGTATTTCACTCCAAATATTCTTTGCAGGAAAGAGTCGAGGTTTGGCGAAATTTATTGCACAATAAAAAGAAAACGCAGATTGTTTTAGGCGCTAGATCATCGATATTTTTGCCATTTTCAAATTTAGGCTTAATAATAATAGACGAAGAACACGAAACCAGTTACAAACAATTTGAACCTGCGCCAAGATACCACGCAAGAGATGCAGCAATAGTTTTAGCAAATTTTCATAAAGCAAAAGTATTATTAGGTTCGGCAACACCAGCCATAGAAACTTTTTATAATGCTAAAAAAGGTAAATATGGTTTGGTTACTTTAGATCGAAGGTTCGGAAATATTCAATTACCAGAAATCGAGTTAGTAAATATAAAAGAAGAATACCGAAAAAAGAAAATGAAAGGGCATTTTTCCGATAGAATGTTATTTTTAATAAAAGAAGCATTAGATAATAAAGAGCAAGTTATTATTTTTCAGAACAGAAGGGGTTTTGCACCAATAGTCACTTGTAATACTTGTGGTATTTCACCACAATGTCCTAATTGTGATGTGAGTTTAACCTATCATAAATTCCGTAGTGAATTACGATGCCATTATTGTAATTACAATAGATCCATGCCTAAAAAATGTGGTGCTTGTGGTGGCGTATCTTTGTCCACCAAAGGTTTCGGAACAGAACAAATTGAAATAGAAATACAAGAATTATTCCCCGAGATTAAAGTTGGTAGAATGGATTTGGATACAACAAGAGGTAAATATGGGTATCATAAAATAATTTCGGCATTTCAAGCAGAAGAGATTGACATTTTAGTAGGTACGCAAATGCTATCTAAAGGTTTAGATTTTGCTAATGTTTCTTTAGTTGGTATTTTAAATGCCGATAATATGCTAAATTTTCCAGATTTTAGAGCGCACGAACGCAGTTTTCAGTTAATGGTGCAAGTTTCTGGTCGTGCTGGTAGAGCAAAAAAGCGTGGTAAAGTAGCGATACAAACGTATAATCCGTTTCATAGAATATTGCAACAAGTAACTACTAACGATTATGCAACCATGTTTAAGGAGCAGTTAGAAGATCGTTATCAATATAAATATCCACCATATTTAAGAACGGTAAAAATAACTTTAAAACATCGTGATTTTAATAAGGTAAATAGAGGTTCTGAATGGTTGGCAACTTCGCTTAGAAACCAATTTAGAGATAATGTTTTAGGACCTACAAGTCCTGTAGTTGCAAGAGTTAGAAATCAATATATAAAAAATTTATTGATTAAATTACCTGCAACTATTTCATTAAAACAATCTAAAGAGGTTTTAAAAAAAATCAGAATTAGTTTTCAATCTGTTGGAGAATTTAGACCAATTCGGTTTATTTTTGATGTGGATAATTATTAGTGAGACTCTAAAAAATTATTTTTCAATTTTTTAGTTAGCCAAGCCAAAGGCATGGCGAGTCGAACTAATCCCGCTTTTTCAGCGGGATATTGTTTAGTTTTTAATTTGTTATTAGGAACACCAATGACACGGATGACAAGGATTAATACAGATTTTTGCTGCTATTTTTCACACAAAACCCTTGAAGGGTTTAAAACCCTTCAAGGGTTGAAAATTCTAGATTAAAATAAATATAAAATTACTTAATAAACAGGTTCATGACCACTTATAATAGGTTCTTAACTACCCAATGACCAGTACAAAACCACCGAAAATGGATTATAAACTACTAATGCTTTAAAGATTATTTTGGTTCTACCACGAATTTAATGAGTGTTGTTTTCCATAATCAATCCTGCTAGGGTTTAAAATTCTAACAGGGTTCTTAAAGGAATTAGGCTCAATTTATTTTTATGTGGATAATTGTTAAATTATTTTGTAATAACTATTACTATTCATTTCAGATTAAAAAACTATTTTAGCATCTATATACTAAACACTATTTTTTAGGGTTTTATTAATAGCAATAGTTATTTAGTATATAAAAAATGACAACATAATGAAAAGGGAATTCTTAAAATACATTTTATTTTTAATTATTATTTGTCATGTTGGTGTGTTGTTTTCGCAAACACCACCACAAGCAAATCAAGATGTAGATACCGTAAATTTTGATACAACACTTGTTGTAAATGCTATTGATGGTTTGTTGTCTAATGATACAGGTACTAATTTAACCGTTACTCAAATTATTGTTGGTGGTATTACCTATAATGCAGGTGATCAAATAACAATGGCTGGCGGTTTATTAACAATTAATGCAGATGGTAGTTATGAATTTATTCCTAATGCTGGTTTTAGTGGTATTTTACCCATTATAGAATATATTATTTCTGATGGTACAAATACAAATAGTGCAATATTTTTTTTAGTAGTAGATATTAATGATAGTGGCGAAGATTTATTAGAAATTTCATCTGTTACTAGTTGTAACCAAGGTTATATATCGCCAACAGCATCATATCCTAATGGTGCATATAGAATAAGATATGCAATAAGTTTAAGAAGTTTAAGTATTGCAAGAGATGATAATTTAGAAAGTTTAGTGACCAATATTAATTTAATAAACGATTTAAATGCTGCTTTTGATAGTAGTTGTATTATTGAAGTTGAAAATCCGTCAATACCATTAAATTCTTCAGTTAATTTAAATGCTATAAATACTATAAACCCAAGTGAATTTAACACTTTGTACTCCGAAGACTGGGATCCTGTTCCAAGTCCATTAAATCCAAATTTTGAAACCTTAAGTTCTACTTCTGTATTTAATACAAATGCAATTAATAATAATACATTATTCCCTAGACAAAGTATTTCTTTTGAATACTGCATAACTGTAGATGCTAGTTGTGTTGCAACTAACCCGATAGATTTTACAAATACTTTTACAGTTACATTTCAAAATGGCGATGGTAGTTCAGGTAGTGATAGTTATTTACTTAAAATAACCGATTTTCATACTTCCGAAACTACAGTTGCTGCGAATTTCTTTGTTCCTGAAACGCTACCTAATATTGAACCTAATGGTACATTTGATTTTACTAATACCGTAATTATTAGAAATGATGGCAATGCTATTGCAACGAATGTAAATTATAATATGGGTTTACGAAATTTCGCAAATAATAGTATATCGTTTTTGAACGGAACACCGACATTGTCTAGTCCAGATGCAACTATTAATCCGCTTTATGATGGAACAACAAATACTTTTTTATTAGTAAACGGGCAATCGTTGGGTCTTAATCAAACGATAACTATTGAGATTAGTCATATTGCAAGAAGTACTACTTTTACTGATGTTGGCGTTAGATTTGAACAGTTGCAAACTTCTATGACACAAGGTATTTCAGATGCACAAGGAGAAGTTTTATTGCCTACCGATAATATAACTGGGAATGATGAAAGTACTAATATTAATAGAGGTAGATTTTCTTACGTTGTTTGGGATGATAGTCAAGGCAATCATTTAGATAGGTATTATGTAGGTGATATTGGTACAGATGCAAACGGAAATAATATTCCTGTTTTGACTGATTTACCAAGTTCTAATGACCAATGTCAATGCGATGATATTGCAATGCGTTTTATTTATAATTTTACTCCTACCATTCAGAAAGAGTTAATATTACCAATTAATCCAGCACCATCAGGTATTTTAGAACATAAAGAACTTACTTTTAGACTTACTATAAAAAATGAAAGTCTGTATATACGTGCAGAAAATTTACAAATTCAAGATGATTTAAACGCTATATGTGGTGGTAATATTGTTTCGGTTAGTGTGCCAGTAATTATAAGTTCTACCGCAGCAACAAATCCTACTATTAATATTTTATTTGATGGAATAACCGATGTAAATATATTCGATGGTATATCGGGCAGATTAGATCCTCCATTAAATCCAGACGATACTGAACCAAATTTCCAAGAAATTGAAGTAGAATTTAAAGTAATAATTAGTGATGATTGTTCTGGTTTTAATACAGCAACTTTTAATTCAGTAGATGCTTTAGGATCTGGCGCTAGTTCAAGTAATAATTCGGATAATTTTAATATTTTTTCAGATACAGATAATGATGGTATTTCAAACGTAATTGATATTGATGATGATAACGATGGCATATCAGATTTATTAGAAACTAATGGTGTTGATCCATTAGCAGATGCCGATTTCGATTTAATACCAGATTATAGAGATTTAGATTTTGGAATTGATAGTAATAATGATGGAATAATTGATGTTTTTGATTTCGATTTAGATGGCATACCAAACCACTTAGATTTAGACAGCGATAATGATGGTATTTTTGATATTGTAGAAGCAGGTAATACCAATGAAGACACAAATAATAACGGAATGACAAATAATTCTGTTAGTACAAATGGTTTAGATGATACTTTAGAAGATGTTGATACAAGTTCAGCAATAATAAATTATACAATACCAAATAATGATACAGATGCAAACTTTAACTACTTAGATATAGATTCTGATAATGACGGAATAGTAGATATTATAGAAGCACAATTAACAGATTCATATATAACGCCAAATAACACAGTTGATCTTAATGGAATAGACACAGCATATCCCAATGGTTTAACACCAATAGATACAGACAATGATACAACTCCAGATTATTTAGATACAAATACTGATGATGATGCAAGAGATGATGCTACAGAAGGCTGGGATTTAAATGATGATGGTATTGCAGAAACACTTATTTCTAACGGCGATAATGATAATGATGGATTAGATAACGCATTCGATAATAATGATGCTCTTATTAACCCAACAAATAATCAAACACCACTAAGTTTTCCTAATGAAAATATACCAATAACTACCGAATTAGATTGGCGAGAATTATTGGCGCCAATAATTACTATTATTGATGATGAAGTAGAAGAAGGTGAGACATTAAAATTCGGAATATTTTTATCAACTATTAGCAATTCAGATATTGTTATTGAGTTTACTGTAGAGGATGAAACAACTACAGTTGTCCAAGATTATGAATTTGACTCGCCTCCAATTGTTTATACAATCATAGCAGGAACAGGTTTGATAACAGATCCAACAGATCCAGATTTTTTAACTTTTGATATTATAACTATTGATGATGCTATTAATGAAATAGATTTAGAAACTTTCAAATTAAAAGCAACCGTAATAAGTGGTAATACAGAAAATTTAGATTTGGAAAATATTGGTGGCATTAGAGATAATGATCCAGAACCAATTATCATAATAAATAATCCAACTGCTATTGAAGGAAATGATTTAGAATTTAAATTAATTTTAGTAGATCCAAATGACCATGATATACCAATAGCAAACCATTTAGATATAAATAATATCAATGTATTCACAAATAATGATACAGCATTTCAACTAGAAGATTATTTACCTATTTCAGCACAATTTACCATACCAGCATTTGATTTTGAGTTACCAATAAACATTATTACTATTGATAACAGATTAATAGAAGATTTAGAAACAATGAAATTAACGGCAACCTATTTTGACTCTTTAGGAACACCTTTAACTACAGATGATAATATTGATAATGGTATTGGCACAATAATAGACAATGATTTCCCAAATTTATTTTCGCCAAACGGTGATGGTCTAAGTGATGTTTTTGAAATCATTGCATTAAAACCTTACGGCGATTTTAAATTGCAAATTTTTGACAGACGCGGAAGTGAAGTTTATAATTATAGAAACAACAACAATCCAACACCAATTTGGTGGAATGGTGGTTATAAAGGTTTAGAATCACCAGCAGGTGTTTATTTTTATACTTTAGATTATAATGATGGTATAACCAAACCAATTTCAGGTTTTATACAATTAACTAGATAAATGGTTTTAAAAAAAGAAATGAGAATAGAGAATTAAAAAAGGAAATTATTGTTTTCTTTTGTGCCTTTTCTGATTAAAAAGATAAGCAAAACTTATATGACCTTACATCCCTTATATGGTTCAATATTAAAAACCACAAAAGACACAAAAGAAAACAAAAGTTAAATCTATGTGTAAAAAGAGAAAAAACTTTGTGAATCTTTGTGTAATTATTAAAGAAAAAAAATGAAAAGTGTAAA
>CAYQTF010000020.1:0-7866 GCA_964420345.1 uncultured Flavobacteriaceae bacterium | reverse complement strand
AAAAACTTTGTGAATCTTTGTGTAATTATTAAAGAAAAAAAATGAAAAGTGTAAAAATTCAACATTCAACATTCAAAACTCAAAATATTTTTAATGAATAAATTTTTAAAAATAATATTAACTTTTTTGTGCCTAATAAGCTTAAAAACCTTCAGTCAACAAACACCACATTATACACAATACATGTATAATATGAACGTATTGAACCCTGCCTATGCTGGTGCAAGAGCAGATTTAAGTATTGGTTTGTTGGCAAGGTCACAATGGGTTGGTTTAGATGGCGCACCAAAAACAAATACTTTTTCGTTAAACGCACGTACTTTTGAAAACGTTGGTATAGGTTTATCGGTTATACAAGATAAAATAGGTTTGTTTGAAGATTTAGATATAAATGTAGATTTTTCTTATACCTTAATTACTTCACCTAAAAGTAGATTGGCATTAGGAGTAAAGGCAGGTTTGTCAAGTTTTTCGAATAATTTAAGTCAAGGTATCACACCAGACAATGAAATATATGACAATATAAGTGGTAACGCTTTTAATTTTGGAGTTGGCGCATTTTATTACAATCAGAAATTTTATGCAGGTTTATCAATTCCACAATTATTAGATTCTCCTAAATTCAAATTAGACGAAACAGAAAGTGCAGGTTTAAATCCGAATTTGAATTATTTTTTAACCGCAGGAATGGTTTTTAAAGTTACGGAGAATATAAAATATAAACCATCTACTTTAATAAAAGTAACCACAGGTTTACCAATATCTGTAGATATAAATTCTAATTTTTTATATAAAGATCAATTCGAACTAGGAGTTTCTTATCGTTACGAAGATTCGATAAGTGGTATGTTTGCAATAATTATAAATCAAAGTTTTAGAATAGGTTATGCGTACGATTATACCATTACTAATCTAGGCGATTTTAATGATGGTTCACACGAAATTATGTTACTATTAGATTTAGATTTTCTAAAACGAAAAAGGTGGTTGAATAATAGTTCTTGTTATTTTTAATAAAAAGTTCACGCAAAGTCGCAAAGAAAATGCAAAGGTCGCAAAGTTTAAATTCTTTGCGACCTTGTGTTTTTTTTACCTTTGTGACTTTGCGTGGACTAACGTCAAACTATTTTACTGCAATAACAGAAATTTCGACATTTACAAATTTAGGTAAATTAGCGACTTCAACAGTTTCTCTTGCAGGTGCAGTTTTCTCATTAAAATACGAACCGTAAATTTCATTAACTTCTGAAAAATTATGCATATCCGACAAGAAAATAGTTGTTTTAAAAACATTTTCAAAAGTCATATTTACCTCTTTTAAAATTGCTTTTAAGTTTTCCATTACTTGTTTGGTTTCTTTTTTAACGGAATCTAAAACCAATTTATTGGTTACTGGATTTATTGCTATTTGCCCCGAAGTATATAACGTGTTGCCAACCATAATTGCTTGACTGTATGCACCAATTGGGTTTGGCGCGTCTTTTGTGTATATTATTTTTTTCATTTTTTATTTGATTTTTACCATATTTTTTTAAACCACAAAAGGCACAAAAGAAGCATAAGACTTTTGTTAACTTTTGTGTCTTTTGTGGTTAATTGTTTTGTTTTTTCTTATTCAAAATTAAAACAATCTTTTATCTGGTACTTTACGTTGATCGTATTTTAAATCGCTTAATGTCGAAGATTTTACACCAATAAAAAAGGTATATGTAGCATTATTACCTAAAGGTACCCAAGAAAAATTCATACGCCAAGAATCTAAATCTCTTGCAAAACCTAATCTTGTAAATGATAAACCTTTCCCTTTTATATCATAACCTGAATTGTAAGTAATATCCCATTTTGGTGTTAATTCTAAACTACCACTAAAACTTAATGTATTGATCGAAATTTCATCTTCTCTTCTGTTATTTGAGTAACCTACGTTATAATTTAGATTAAGTTTCCAAGGTATTTTATAACTAAATAATTTTACTTTTTTAGTTTCTTGATCATCATCTGAAGTTGATTTGTTATCATCAAAAATATTATCATTCCCAAATTGACTTATTTCTTGTTCTTCTTGCTCTTGTTCTTCTTGTTCTTTATTTGTCTTTTTATCTTTATTTTTACTTTTAGAAAAAGTATCATTAGACAAACTATAACTCGCTATTAAATTTGCACTTGTTAATCTAAATAAACTACCACCATTATTAATATTATAGGTGTTAAATTTTTGACCGTTAGCATTAATTGCATACGGATCTAGAGTAGCGTTAAAGTTTAAATTTAAACTCTCAAACAATTTAGTAGAAGCAGTCATATTTACTGGTGTCCAATTCAATGAATCTGCTGCAAGATTATAACTTGCTGAAAAATTTAAATTATTTAATAAGGTTAGTTTTTTATAATCTGTATTTGTAGAATCTTTCGATTTAACTTTTGCTTCGAATAAATTACGCAAAGCAAAACTTAAATTTTGTGATAAATTTCTAGATGGTGAGCCAAAAACACCACCATCAAACTTCGAAAACTCTTCTGTGCCACCAGTTGCATTACTTTGAATTTCATCATAATAAAAGCCAAAATCTGGAGTATAGTTATAACTTACACTTGGTATAAGTGTATGTCTAATTGCTTTTATTCTTCCTTTTTTAAAGTTAAATAGACCATATATAGTTGTAGAAGCAGATACACCACCAGAATAAGTTCTAAAACTTTCAAAACCACTTATAGTATCTGTAACAACAGTGTTATCTATAGCATCATATTTTTTATCGATAGTTTTTAAATACCAAATATCTCTATAAGTTGCGCTAGGCGATAATGTAATATATTTTAATGCTTTAATATTAGTACTTAATGATACATTATGTTGTACACCAGATCTTGCATCATTAAACATTTCTGATTTTAAAAAATCATCATCATTCGTTTCTATATTATTTTGTAATGACATCGAGTACGTTAAACCAATATTTTCAATGGCATTTTTCTTAGAACCATCTTTTGAAAACGGATAAATACGATCCATATTTATATTCAAATTAGGTAAGGACATATTTATAATTTCTGAATTTGTGTTTTGATTATGCGTTAAAGCAGCATTCATACTAAATGGTGTATTGACAAAGTTTTTATAATACGATATAGAGGAATTTAAATTGTTATTTAAAAAAGAAGGTGTATTTAATTCGTTTATCGATTGTCTAAAAAACTGACTAGACCCAAAATTAACAGAAGCGGAAAATCTAGAATTCGGACTAGCTTTAGTATCCTGATTATGACTCCAACGCATATTAAAATTGTTTTGTTTGCTAAAATTAGACAAACCACGTTGGCCATTTATTATATTATCAAATTGCAAACTAAAATTACCGTTATATCGATATCGTTTTTTATAACTCGAATCAAAACGCATACTCCAACTACCATTTGTAAAAACACTACCAGTAACTGCTAAATCTACATAATCATTAATTACAAAATAAAAACCACCATTTTCTAAAAAATAACCACGGTTATTATCGCCAAATGTTGGTATTAAAACACCAGATGCTCTACCTTTGGTTAATGGTACATAAAAAAACGGAAATACAACAGGAGTTGGCACATCAGCAAGAAACAATTGCGAAAGACCACCAATTGCTTTTTTGTCTGGTATTACCTTTATATTATTGACACGTATAAAATAATCGCGTTTTTTCTTTTTAGAAGTCGTTATTTCTGCTCTATTCATGTATATAGTAGAATCATTTTCACGCTTCATTATATGTGCGTTAATCAACATACCATTTTGTTCTGAATCTACATTAAAAACAATCGCTTTTTTTGTTTTGAAATTATAAATTAAGGAATCTTGTAACGATTCTTGACTCGCTTGTTTAAATATTGGTCTTTGTTGATAAACACCTAAACTATCTACAATACCTTTTGCGTAAGCCAAACTTTTTGCATAATCTATAGTAATTATGCCTGCTCTTAATTCAATGTCTTGATAAAACAATTCAGCTTGATCTACTAATGTTGCTTTTCGGTTGATAAAATCGTTATATTTATCTTTAGAATTATCTTTAATTATTGCTTCTAATCTTTCCTTTGGTAATTTAACTGAATCAATTTTTACCGTATCTTGTACCGTAATATTCTTATTGATCTTAATAGTATCAGTAGAATTAAAAATAGAATCCGTGTTTTTATTTAAAGTTCTATTTATAGGAAGATCTTGTGCATTACAAAAAACTATTCCGATACAAAAGGAAAAAAACAAGAAAAGTATGTGGTTATTTTTTGGTTGCAATGCTTTAAATCGTATTTTTGTATTAATTGGTATCGTTTTTGAATAAACCTTTTAATAGTGCCAAAAGTAACTAAAATTAATTGATGTTATCACAACAAAATATTAAAATTTCATTAAAAATCAAGTCCATTTTACTGGCTTTTATTCTTACAATACTTGGTATTGTTAGCAATTCTGTTCATGCTCAAAATCAGAAATTTAAAGTAGTTTTAGATGCTGGTCATGGCGGAAAAGATCCTGGAACTTTAGGTAAGGCTAGTTTTAAAAACAGTTACGAAAGTCATGTAGCATTAAGTGTGGCTTTAAAAGTTGGTGAATTATTAAAAGCAGACAATAACTTCAAAACTATTTTTACTCGTAAAACAAATGACTTTATTCCGCTACACAAAAGAGGTAGTATTGCTAATAAAGCCGATGCGGATTTATTTATCTCTATACATTGTAACTCTGCAGTCACTAGTGCTTATGGAGCAACAACGTATGTTTTAGGTATTGGCAGATCTGCTAAAAACTTAGAATCATCAAAACGTGAAAATGCAGTTATTTTATTAGAAGATGATTACGAAAAGCATTATGATTATGATCCTAATTCTGAAGAATTTCTTATTGGTTTAACTTTAATGCAAGAAGATTATCAAGATAAAAGCATTGAGTTTGCTCAAATTGTACAAAATAAATTTGTTAGTGTTGCTAAACGAAAAAACAGAGGCGTAAATCAAGGTAATTTTGTTGTTTTATACGATTCTTATATGCCAAGTGTATTAATTGAAATTGGGTTTTTATCTAATAAAATTGAAGAAAAGTTTCTACAGTCTAAATCGGGTCAATTAAAAATAGCAAAAGCAATTTACGAAGCTATTAAAACTTATAAAAAACGAATTGATAATAATAGTATTGAAACCACTACAATTATTGAAGATTCTAATTTAGAGGAACAAATAGTTATAGAAGAACCAGATAATAATTATTATAGAATTCAGATTGCTACAAGCAAAAGAAAAATTAAAACAACAGCAAATAATTTTAAGAAATTAAAAGATATTGAAAGAATAAAATTTGGTTCTTTATATCTTTATTATTATGGCAAAACTACTAGTTTAATTCAAGCGAAAAAACTCAAAAATAAAGCAAAAAAAATAGGTTATAAAGATGCGTTTATTAAGCGATTCACCACTCCTAAAAAAGAAATTATATTACCGACAGTAGATGTAGAACCAATCAAAAACACATCGAACGCAACACATTATTATACTGTTCAATTTGCTAGTAGTCGCAATAAAATCAGTTTAAAAGCATATAATTTTAGAGGTTTAGAAAACGTATTTCAAAAAAAGGTCGGCAAAGTGTATAAATATTTTTATAGTAAATCGCTTACCATAGATGAAGCAAAAACAATACGCAAAAATGTAGTTAAATTAGGTTATAAAGATGCTTTTGTTAAAAAATTGAAAGGCAAAATAACAACCAATAAAGAAGTAACAAAAAACACTGCTAAAAACACACAAATAATAAAAGATATTATTTTTAAAGTACAAATAAGTTCTGGTAGAAAAAAGATAGAAACAAAAGCCTATAACTTTAAAGGACTTAAAAATGTAGAACGTGTAAAAATTGGTAATTATTACAAATACTATTATGGTAAAACTAATGATTATTCTAAGATAACTAACATGCACAAAAAAGTATTGAAACAAGGTTATTCTGATGCTAAAATAGTTGCTATTAAAAATAATAAATTAGTTTCTGTCAAAAGTGTTATAAATAGATAGAGGGTTTTTATACCATTGTAATTTAAGGTTCTACCCTTATTTTAGTGGATAATATTAAGTCAGTTCGAATATCTAGAATATTAATATAAACGTTAACTTAAAAAATATTTTGTCCTAAAGGCACAACTCAAATTAATTCGCTTTTCATTTTTTGTGTTTTAAAGTTATATAAATTTAAAACAAGTTGTCATTCTTTTACATCCTTTCAAATGCAAGGTCATAAATTTTTTGCGATATTTTTCGCCTGTTCCTCTCCGTTTCGCTACGCTTCACTTCGAGAAAAAGGCGAAAATTAAAGCAACAACATGGTGCAACTAATTACGTAACAGCATTTGTTTTAACTTCTTTTAACACTAGTGCTAAAACGTTCTTTGTAGGTCACGCAGATTTGCGCAGAAAAAAATCCGCAAGAATCTATGATATCTGTAGGACAAAAAAAACTAATCTAAGTATAAATAGAGTGATTATTGAAGTGTTTTGCTCTCTTTATTAGAACTCAGTCTTACAAATTAAAATAAACAATTAACAATTTAATAATGACGATTATTTATTTTAAGTTTACAAAATGAAAAAAATTCTATTTATATTATTTCTATTTGTAATATTTACTGCTAATTCTCAAAATTACACTTCGTATTTTACTGGTAATTCTACTAATATTACAACAAATCCACAAGGTGGCGTTTGTATGATGGGCGGAGCGTCTGAGCATGATGAAGCCATGCGTTGGTTTTTGCAAAGAGCCAATGGTGGCGATGTTCTTGTTTTAAGAGCAAGTGGTTCTAATGGTTATAATAATTATATGTATTCGCAATTAGGTGTTTCGGTAAATTCTGTTGAAACTATTGTTTTTCATAATGCCAATGCTTCTTCAGAAAATTATATTATTCAAAAAATTGAGCAAGCAGAAGCAATCTGGTTTGCTGGCGGAGATCAATCTAACTATGTTGATTATTGGAGAGATTCAGAAATTAAAACCTTAATAAACAATGCTGTTAACGATAGAAATGTAGTAATTGGTGGCACAAGTGCTGGTATGGCAATCTTAGGTGAATATTATTATACTGGCGAAAACGGAACTGTAACATCTAGTCAAGCATTAACAAATCCTTATCATAATAGAGTAACCGTAGATGAAACTCCGTTTTTAAATATAAATTACCTAAACGATGTTATTACAGACACACATTATGATGATCGCTCAAGAAAAGGAAGGCATGTCGTTTTTTTAGCAAGAGCATTTACCGATTTTAACGTTATACCAAAAGGAATTGCATGTAATGAATATACCGCAGTTTGTATTGATGAAAACGGATTAGCAAGTGTTTATGGTGATTATCCCAATTATCCAGAAAGTGCCTATTTTATACAAACCAATTGTGAATTGGCAGTAAATAACCCAGAAACCTGTATAGCAAATACGCCATTAGATTGGAATTTAAACGGAACAGCATTACGTGTTTATAAAGTTAATGGAACAAATAATGGAGCAAACACGTTTGATTTAAGTGATTGGAAAACAGGCAATGGCGGATCTTGGCATAATTGGTATGTTAATAATGGGTCTTTAGTTGTTGCTAATGGAATAGAAATTAATTGCGAAACAGCAACAATAAATGATGTTAGTTTTGAAAATAATTTATCTATTTATCCAAACCCTTTTCAAAATGAATTTCAAATTAATTCAAAGGAAACAATCTTAGAAATTAAATTATTTAGTAAAGAAGGAAAATTAATAATGCAGCAAAAGTATTCATCAGATATTAATACGCTAATTAATACGGAATTTTTAAATAATGGAATTTACTTTCTAAATAT
>CAYQTF010000019.1:0-27026 GCA_964420345.1 uncultured Flavobacteriaceae bacterium | reverse complement strand
TTGCCCAAACAATTGCACTATCATATTTTTTTTGTTTTGAAAATAAATAACTTTTTTGATTAAATCCTTTTAATATATATTTTTCATTCTCTTGTTTTTTAGCAATTTTGATTAACTTGTTAATATAAATTAATCTAAAATTAATAGTTTTATTTTTGTTTTTACTCAACTTATAATAAATAGTTAAACTATCTCTTTTTTGTTGCGAATGACTATTTAAAATAGAAAAGCAAAAAAGAGAAATACAAAAAAAGAGGAATGCTGTTTTTATTTTTTTCATTCCTCTAAAATAACAAATATTTTTTAATTATTATTCAATATCTTCTTCATCGCCATTATCTTGTTCTTCATCGGGTAAAATTTCACCGTTTTCACCTTGTGTTGCTTCTGTTTGTTCACTTTCTAAAAAAGTTTCATCGGTTGGTGTGCAAGAAAATAATGCCATATTAAGAAAAACGACAAGTACTATAATTATTTTTTTCATTATATTTATATTTAAAAATTAGACATAACTGTTGCAGGCCAAGACTTTCTTAGATGCTATGTTTCTTAGAAACATTCAATTATGTTGAGATTGCTCTCGTTTTGGGAAGTGAAAAGTGCAATGCAGGATGTAAAATTACTTCCCAGTTGACTTTGCATGTGCTACACTGCAACTTTTCTAATCAACTTGTTTTGTACGTTGGTTAAACTTGCAAAACGATAACCTTAACTCGTTGATGGGACAAACATAGTACAGATGCCTGTTTTTTGATAGGACAAAAGTGTGACATTAAGCAGTCAATACTGTGACATCAATATTAGTAACACTTGCCATAGTTTTATAATTATTTAAATTGTAAATTTTTAATACCTTTGTTCATAAATTTTATAAATATGATTAAGAAAATTGTCAAAGAGGTTTTTAAAAAGGCGGAAAGAGAATATGCCTCTAAAGCAAAAACCACATTATCAAAATACATTGCTGATAAAATTGAAGAAGAGTTTAATATCATTATTAGTGACAGAACACTTTCCAGAAGTTATGACAGATATATTTTATCAAAGAAAAACACAGTTTCTCTTACTGCAGAAAGTGTTGATTTGTTGTGTAAATATTTAGGTTTTAATAATTATTCTGATTATAAAGCTAAAAACAGTAGTGTAGTTTCAAAAATAAAAAATCCTTTTTATGTAATTCCAATTATTTCAATATTGCTAGTGTTTTTTCTATATAAAAATAATAGTAATATTTTTAACACAACAGAATGTATGGTTTGGGAAAGTACTGAATATGTAAAAATTTCATGCCATAAAGAATACCATCCTAAATATGGTACAAAAGTGATTGTTATGGATAAAAAAATGCAACAAAATTTAAAAAAAGTTGTACTAAAAAGAAGTAGTATTGTTTTTTCGCAAGATGGCAAACCTTTGTTTTGGTATAGTAAATTAAAAAAGAATAATGTAGAATTTTTTACTGCTCCAGGTTTGCATCCTATAACTGGAGAGACATTAAAAAAAATAAGTAAAACAATTTTTAATAAATATGTGCCAATTCATACAAATAATAAAAATTCTTTTAAATGATGTTATTAAAAAGAGAGCAAAAACCTAAACCACACGATATAATTTCTCATAAAGTAATTGTTTTAAAGAAGTATAATTTGTAATCATTTCCATTTCGGAATGACGTGTTTCAGCATCCATCGAAGTTGCTATTTCAGGATTACTTAAATCACTTGTAATTGCTTTAATTTTTTGTTCAATTAATACTCTTCTAATATTATAAACAGCATCCATTACTAATTTAGATAACATTTTTTCTTTGGTTTTTACATAAATATTTTTACGTTTCCAATCGCTTAGCGCATATTGTTCATCGTTCATGAAAATATCGCTAACTGTCATGCTAATATTTTGATCTGGATGATTTATAAAATGTTCAATAGAAACTCTTTTATCTTGATTTAATTGATGAATTATTTCAAAATAAATACTTTTGAATGTTTCGTTAGTAAACTCAATTTCATCATCTTGTAAGTGTAAATAGACTTCACTTGCCACTTTATTCGTAAATACTTTTTTTACAGTTTCGTATTCATCCTTTTCGTTTTTTTCTTCCACAAAATCTATAAAATCTGCTTCTTTATTCCCATAAAGTAATAAAATTTCTATAAGATGTCTTTCTAAAATCACTAACTGATTAACTGCAACAACTTTTTCTTTTGCTTCTTTAACAAGTGCCAAAGATTTTTGTTGTGGTCTTTTGGCGTGTTCATCTTCGTTTTTACTTCTGATTTGTGCCAATTCTGAAAACAATACCTTTTCGGAAATTTGCATAATAGTAGCACATTCTTGTACATAAACTTCTCGTTGTATGGCAGATGGTATTTTAGCAATACTTTGTACAATTTCACGAATTAAACCTGCTTTTTTTACAGGATCATTTGCTGCATCTTTTAAAAGTAAAGACACTTTAAACTGAATAAAATCTTGTGAATTTTCTTTTAAATACGTTTTTAATTCTTCGGTGGAAACCGATTTTGCAAAACTATCTGGATCTTCGCCGTCGGGAAAAGCAACTACTTTTACGTTTAATCCTTGTTCGAGAATTAAATCAATACCACGAATGGACGCTCTAATTCCGGCTGCATCACCATCAAAAAGTACGGTAATATTGTTGGTTAATCTTGATACTAATCGTATTTGATCGGAAGTCAAAGCCGTACCAGAAGATGCTACTGTGTTATGTATTCCATTTTGGTCAAACGAAATTACATCGGTATAACCTTCAACTAAATAACAGTTATCTTCTTTAGCAATGGCTTGTTTTGCGTGATAAATTCCGTAAAGAATTTTACTTTTATGATAGAGTTCGCTTTCGGGTGAGTTTAAATATTTTGCTGCTTTTTTATCGATTTTTAAAATTCGACCACCAAAACCTAAAACTCGTCCAGACATAGAGTGAATAGGAAACAAAACACGACCTTTAAACCTATCGAATTGTTTGGTTTCTTTAACTATAGTAAGACCCGTTTTTTCTAAAAATTCTAAATTGTATTTGTTTTTTAATGCTTCGTCTGTAAAAGCAGACCATTCATCTAAAGCATAACCTAACTCAAATTTTTTGATGATTTCATCAGTAAAACCACGTTCTTTAAAATAAGATAAGCCAATTGCTTTGCCCTTTGCAGTATTTAATAAAACATTGTGAAAGTAATCTCTTGCGTATTCCGAAACCAAATACATACTTTCTCTAGCCGATGCTTGTTCTTTCTGCTCATCGGTTTGCTCGGTTTCTTCAATTTCAATATTATACTTTTTCGCTAAATATCGTATTGCTTCTGGATACGAATAATGCTCATGTTCCATTAAAAACGAAACCACATTGCCGCCTTTGCCAGAACTGAAATCTTTCCAAATTTGTTTTACTGGCGACACCATAAAAGATGGCGATTTTTCATCTACAAACGGACTTAAACCTTTAAAATTTGAACCTGCTTTTTTTAAATGTACAAACTCGCCAATTACCTCTTCTACACGAGCGGTTTCAAATACTTGATCTATAGTGGTTCTGTTAATCATTTATCTTAATTTTTCTAAAGGGAAAAATTAGTTGTTTTTAAAAATTAATTCTTCTATTTCAAATTTTAATTTTGGCAAATGAGTAATTAGAACAGACCAAATATTTTCATCAGAAATACTATCATAAGCATGAATTACTTGATTTCTAAGTCCAATAATTGATTTTGCTTCTTTAATTTTTTTAATAAACAAATCATCTCTTTTTAAAATTCGATTCATTGCTTCGCCAATAATTTCTAAATCTCTTTCTACTGCTCTTTTGAGCATGGTGTTTTTTTGATATTCAAAAAAGTTTTTCTCTTCTTTTTCAAAATAAGAATCAATTTCATCTATAGCTAGTTTAATGTCATATAACCATTTTAAAATTCTTTCATCCATAAATAAGTTCTTTACTTTTATTTATTGACTTTATTAAAATTGGATTTTTAAGTGTTTGTATTTCAACTAAATCAACTTCTCTTTCAAAGATATTTTTTAGTTTTCTTTTAAGTGTGATGTAATTGATAAAATATTTTTTTAACTCTATTTTCTTAAATTTCACTAATAAATCAATATCACTGTTTTCTGAAAAAGATAATGTTGTTGCAGATCCAAAAAGATATAACTTATCTACATTGTGATCTTTACAAAGTAGTTCAATTCTTTTTTTATTTTCATTTATTAATAACATTATCTAATTAGATTTTAATACAAATATAATACCTTATTTTTTAATCACTTTCTCAAAACTAAAATTATCCAAATCAATTTGTGAGATAATGTTTTATAAATTAGATGTTTAATATAATAAATTGTAATTATGTATTTTTTTGAACATTAATATTATTCAATATTCTTGCTTTTTCACCTAAATTTCACAGAAAAAATATTGAAAATAATTCCGTTTAACAATCTTAAAATAAATTTAAGAAACAGCCTTCAACTTATTCATCTTAGTTACAGTCAATTTATCAATCACATATTTTTCGGTAATATTTAAAGACTTTACATCAGTTCCTGGCAATTCAAACATGGCATCGGTTAAAATATTTTCACAAAGTGAACGTAAACCACGTGCACCAAGTTTGTAATCAACCGCCTTACCTACAATGTATTGTAGTGCTTTTTCATCAAAAGTTAGTTCAATATCATCCATTTCAAACAATTTGGTATATTGTTTAATGATAGAATTTTTAGGTTCGGTTAAAATAGAACGCAACGTTTTTGCATCTAACGGATGCATGTAAGTTAACACTGGCAAACGACCAATAATTTCTGGGATTAAACCAAAATCTTTTAAATCTTTAGGTATTACATATTGCAATAAATTTTTGGTATCTACTTTATCATCCGAAATAGAAGCCGAATAACCAACCGCTTGCATATTCATACGCCTACCTATAACTTGTTCGATACCATCAAAAGCACCGCCAGCAATAAATAAAATATTCTGTGTATTTACTTGTGTGAATTTTTGGTCAGGATGTTTTCTTCCGCCTTTTGGCGGAACATTCACTATTGTTCCTTCTAGCAATTTTAATAATGCTTGTTGAACGCCTTCACCAGAAACATCTCTTGTAATAGAAGGATTTGCACTTTTACGAGCAATTTTGTCGATTTCATCAATAAAAACGATTCCTTTTTCTGCTTTTTTCACATCGTAATCCGCAGATTGTAACAAGCGTGTTAGAATAGTTTCTACATCTTCACCAACGTAACCTGCCTCAGTTAAAACTGTAGCATCTACAATTGCAAAAGGTACGTTTAACATTTTAGCAATAGTTTTTACTACTAATGTTTTTCCTGTTCCTGTTTCACCAACTATAATAATGTTACTTTTTTCGATTTCAATCTCATCATCATCATTTTTAATAGTTGGTTGTAATAAACGTTTGTAATGATTATAAACAGCAACCGACATTACTTTTTTAGTTTGGTCTTGTCCAATTACATATTGATCTAAAAAAGCCTTAATTTCTTTTGGCAATTTTAAAACTAATTCAGCCGACAAACCTTTGGTTTCAACTTCGCCTGATTGTACTTCTTCTAATACAATACCATGAGCTTGCTCAATACAACGATCACAAATATGTGCATCTAAACCTGCAATTAACAAATTTGTTTCCCCTTTTTTTCTACCACAAAAAGAGCATTCTAATATTTCTTTCTTTTTTGTCATGTTTTTTAGTGTTCAGTATTCAGTATTCAGTATTCAGTATTTAGTGTTCAGTTTGCTTATTAACTGAACACTGTTTACTGAACACTATTTACGCACTAATATTTCGTCAATCATACCATACTTTTTAGCTTCTTCTGCAGTCATCCAATAATCACGATCACTATCATTATGAACTTTCTCGATTGTTTGACCTGAATGTTTTGCTATAATTTCGTACAGTTCTTGTTTTAATTTCATTATTTCTCTTGCAGTAATCTCAATATCACTTGCTTGACCTTGCGCACCACCAAGTGGTTGATGAATCATTATTCTAGAATGTGGTAATGCCGAGCGTTTTCCGTTTGCTCCAGCACACATTAAAACTGCACCCATACTTGCCGCCATACCAGTGCAAATTGTATTTATTTCTGGTTTGATAAATTGCATCGTATCATATATCCCTAATCCTGCATAAACGCCTCCACCAGGCGAATTGATATAAATAGAAATATCTTTACTAGCATCTACGCTTTCCAAAAATAATAATTGTGCTTGTATGATATTTGCAACATAATCATCTATTCCTGAACCTAAAAATATAATTCTGTCCATCATTAAACGTGAAAAAACATCCATTTGTGTCATGTTTAATTGACGTTCTTCAATAATGTATGGTGTTACACTACTTACTATTTTGTCGTAATACATGCTATTAATACCATGTTTTTTTGTTGCAAATTTTTTAAATTCGTTTTCGTAATTCATTCTATATAAATTATAATAGTTTAATTTTAAGTTATTTTATTTCTGATTAAAGAATAAGTTGGTAAATATAATAAGATTTTGCGAACTCTCCTCTTTTATTTAAAACTTAACTTTTTTTTGACATAAATAATTCTTTAAATATAAAAACAATAATTACTTTAGCTTTACATTAAAATCCGTTTAACGGAAGTATTAACAGATGAAAAAAATCAAGAAATATAAATTAGAATGCGAAATAGATCACGATTATTTTTTAATCGGAATCCATTCTGTTTTAGAAGATTATCGCTTGGCTTATTTTTTAAATCATACTTTTGATATTCAATTAAAAAGAAAAAAAAAGAACATTGAATTCACTAAAAAAGAAGGTTCTTTTTCAAATTATGATTACGATGATGCAACTAATTTTTGCTATTGGTCTTTAATTAATAATAAACAAGTGAAAGAAAAAAAGGTTTCTAAAGAATCGTTTAATTTATTTGAAGAAATATCTAACACCTATATATTAATCCCTGAAAAGAAAAGTACCGATTATTTCTTGAAAATAGAAGGTAATTTTAGTAAAATCGAAATTCAAACAATTCTTAAAAAAATTTATGGAATTCATAGAGTAATGACAACTTACCAAATGAGTCCTGATAATTTAAGGTCTAAAGATTTTTTAATATTTTAATTATGGCAAGTACAAAAAAAACAAAAATAGTAGCAACATTAGGTCCAGCATGCGATTCTTACGAAATGATTGAGAAATTAAGTATTGCAGGAGTAAATGTATTTAGGATAAATTTTTCACACGCTAAACATGAAAATGTTAAAAAAATTATAGCATCTATTCGTAAAATGAATAAAGCGCTAGGTCATAATGTGGCGATTCTTGCTGATTTACAAGGACCAAAATTACGAGTTGGTGATATGGGTGGTGGTTTTGAAGTCAAAAATGGAGATACATTTGTTTTTACTACAAAAGAATGTAAAGGTTCTTATGGTAAAGCATATATGACATATCAAAATTTTCCGAATGATGTAAAAGTAGGAGAAAAAATCTTGGTAGATGACGGTAAATTATGTTTTGAAGTAATTTCAACCGATGGTATTTCAGAAGTAAAAACAAAAGTTTTAGTAGGCGGAATTTTGCATTCTAAAAAAGGAGTAAATCTACCAAATACAAATATTTCGCAACCAGCATTAACCGAAAAAGACATTAAAGATGCCATATTTGCATGTAAAATTGAAGTAGATTGGATTGCCTTATCTTTTGTTAGAAACCCTAAAGATTTAATACAATTAGAAGATTTAATTACTAAAAATTCGGATTGTAAAATACCAATAATCGCTAAAATTGAAAAACCAGAAGCAGTTCAAAATATAGATGCAATTATAAAACATTGCGATGGTTTAATGGTTGCTCGTGGAGATTTAGGTGTAGAAATGCCAATGGAAAAAGTACCTTTAATTCAAAAAATGTTAGTAGATAAAGCAAAATCTGCTAGAATACCTGTAATTATTGCTACCCAAATGATGGAAACTATGATTACTAATTCTGTACCTACAAGAGCAGAAGTTAACGATGTCGCTAATTCTATTATGGATGGCGCAGATGCGGTTATGCTTTCAGGAGAAACATCGGTTGGTAAATTTCCTATTGAGGTAATTAACCAAATGCGAAGAATAATTGTAAGCGTAGAGGATTCTCCAAGAATTACAGTGCCGCAAAAACCACCACACATTCGCACTAATAGATATATAACAAAATCGGTTTGTTATCATGCAGCACATTTGGCAAATGATGTGGAAGCAAAAGCAATTCAAACATTAACCAATAGTGGTTACACGGCATTTCAGATTTCTGCTTGGCGACCAAATGCTAATATTTTGGCCTATACTTCCAATAAAAGAATCTTGTCCAGATTAAATTTACTTTGGGGCGTAAAAGCATTCTTCTATGATAAAATGGAATCTACAGACCAAACAATTAAAGATTTAGAAGCAATTGCTTTAGAAGAAGGTTATGTGGAGAAAAATGATTTAATTGTTACATTATCTTCCATGCCAGTTGCAGAAAAAGGCATGGTAAATACATTAAGATTAACAGAAATTAAGTAAAGACGCTTTAGCGGAAATTAAGTAAAGACGTTTTGCAAAACGTCTTTACTTTATTTTCTCCCAAAATCAGCAGGGATTTCGCCCCAAGCTTTGGTTTCCCATTTTAAAATATTTTTATGTTTTATCATTTTAGGATTGTTATTTAACCAAATAATTGCTCGATTAACTAACGTGAATATTTCTTTATTATCAGAGGTTTTTTTAATGGTAGTTTTAATTTTTTTTTGCCAAACCCAACTTATTGCTGTTTTACTATCGGAATAAATTGGCACATCTAATTTATGTTGTTTTAAATAAGCTAGACCATGCACTAAAGCAAGAAACTCCATTAAATTATTGCTTCCGTCTTTAAATGGACCTTGTCTAAATAATTTGGTTTTAGTATCTACAAAAACACCTTGATATTCCGAAATGCCTTTATTATTACATGCGCCATCAACAGCAATACTTTTTGTAATTGGTTTTCCTATTTTCAATAATTCTTCTTTAGTTAGTGTAGTTTCAAAAATATCTTTACCAATATAATCCTTATAATTACTGTTAAATGCTTTTTCAGCAAGCTCAATAGTTTTAAACGACTTGTATTTAGCACCTACATAATTAGTGATTTGTTTTTTACAAGCATTCCATGAAGTGAAAATTCCTTTTTCTTTTCCTTCCCAAACTACGTAATATTTTTTCTTTTTTGACACAGATTTCACGGATTTTCACAGATTTTTCTAATTTCAATATCTTATATTCTCTATTCTCTATTCTCTATTCTCAAAATCACATTTTCAATTACATTTGGAAAATTAGTCATTTCTAATACCGTAATTTTTTTTGCAACATCAAATTCATTCTCATTTTCATTAATATCAAAAGATTTTTGAAAAATAATTGCTCCTTCATCATAATTTTTATTTACAAAATGAATGGTTATTCCTGATTTTTTTTCTTTATTTTGAATAACCGCTCTATGAATATGCATACCATACATACCTTTTCCACCAAATTTTGGAAGTAATGCAGGATGGATATTTATTATTCTATTAGGAAATTCTTTCACTACATTTTTAGGTATTTTTAATAAAAAACCAGCCAAGACAATGTAATCTGCATTCTTCCTTAAAAAGTCTAAAACTTTAGTTGTTTGATTTAATTCTGTTTTATCAAAAATTAAATAATTGATATTTAATCTTTTAGCGCGATCAATTACTTTGGCATTCTTATTGTTAGTTAAAACATGAGTAACAATGGCGGTTTTCTTCTTTTGAAAAAAATCAATAATATTTTCAGCGTTCGTACCTGAACCTGACGCAAAAACAACAATACGTTTCATAATAGAATAAGACAGTTATTAACGCTCACAAAAAAAAGAATTATTATTAACAAATTGAGAATTATTACCAAAAAATTACACTTTTTTATCATTTAGTACTCAATAATTTTGATGCAAATGGTAAATTAAAAATTAATTGTTTACTTTTGCCTCGTAATTAAAAATTAAAATTAAAATTATGTCAGACATTACATCAAGAGTAAAGGCTATTATCGTTGACAAATTAGGAGTTGACGACAATGAAGTAACATTAGAAGCAAACTTTACAAACGATTTAGGAGCAGATTCATTAGATACTGTAGAATTAATTATGGAGTTCGAAAAAGAATTCGACATCCAAATTCCAGATGACCAAGCAGAAAATATTGCAACGGTTGGACAAGCAGTTACTTATATAGAAGGAGCTAAATAGTAATTTATTTTACTAAACTAATTTAATTACGAGTACTTTCTTTTTAAGAATGTACTCGTTTTTTTTATTTCAATTCAATTATAATTGATTATATTTGGATTTTATTTTAAGATAAAATATGAAATTAAAAAGAGTAGTAGTAACAGGATTAGGAGCTTTAACACCAATTGGTAATAATATTGCAGAATATTGGGATGCTCTTTTAAAAGGAGTTAGCGGTGCTGCACCAATAACTTATTTTGATGCTTCAAAATCTAAAACACAATTTGCTTGTGAATTGAAAAACTTTGAAGTTACCGATTTTATCCATCGTAAAGAAGCACGACGTATGGATAAATTCACACAATACGCAATGGTTGCTTCTGATGAAGCAATAAAAGATTCTGGTTTAGATATAGAAAACGAAGATAAATCTAGAATCGGTGTAATTTGGGGATCTGGAATTGGCGGCATAGAAACTTTTCAAAATGAAGTTATAGATTTTGCTGCAGGTGATGGAACGCCAAGATTCAATCCGTTTTTTATACCAAAAATGATTGCAGATATTGCACCAGGACAGATTTCAATAAAATACGGTTTTAGAGGACCGAATTTTGCGACTGTTTCCGCTTGTGCATCAGCAGCAAATGCAATGATAGATGCATTTAATTATATACGTTTAGGACATGCAGATGTTTTTGTAACTGGCGGTTCTGAAGCTGCAGTTACAATAGCAGGAATGGGTGGTTTTAATTCTATGCACGCACTTTCTACAAGAAATGACGACCCAAAAACAGCCTCAAGACCATTTGATAAAGATCGTGACGGTTTTGTTTTAGGCGAAGGAGCAGGCGCATTAATTTTAGAAGAATACGAACACGCAAAAGCAAGAGGAGCAAAAATATATGTCGAATTACTTGGTGGCGGATTATCCGCAGATGCACATCATATTACCGCACCACATCCTGAAGGTTTAGGTGCTTTAGCAGTAATGCAAAATTGCTTGAAAGACGCTGGTTTACAACCCGAAGATGTAGATGCAATTAACATGCACGGCACATCAACTGGTTTAGGAGATATAGCAGAATCTAAGGCGATAGTCAAAGTTTTTGGCGATCATGCGTACACCATTAATATAAATTCTACAAAATCAATGACAGGTCATTTATTAGGTGCCGCAGGTGCAGTTGAGGCAATTTCTTCGATTTTAAGTATTAAACACGGAATTGTTCCACCAACCATAAATCATTTTACAGATGATGATGATATTGATTCTAAATTAAATTTCACTTTTAACACACCACAAAAACGAGATGTAAAAGTTGCTATGAGTAATACTTTCGGTTTTGGCGGACATAATGCTTGTGTGTTATTTAAAAAGTTAGAAAATTAAAATTTACAAAATAATTAATAAATATGAATTTTTTAAAGAAGTTAAAAAAAACTAAATCTAAAGAAGATGAGGTGTTTTTAACTTCATTAAAATCTATTATTGGTTATAAACCAAAAGATATATTTTATTATAAAAAAGCGTTTACGCATAGTTCTGTTAAAGAAATTAAAGATGGTAAACCATATAATTACGAACGTTTAGAATTTTTGGGAGATTCGTTTTTAGATGCTATAATTGCAAATTATTTATACGAAAATGCACCTTTAAGAGACGAAGGTTATTTAACAAAAATGCGTTCTAAAATTGTAAGTCGTCAAAATTTAAATAAAATTGGTAAAGATTTACAATTAACAAAATATGTACATAGCACAGTAGCGGAAGAAAAATTTGGAGATAATATTTTTGGGAATATTTTTGAAGCCTTAGTAGGCGCTATATTTTTAGACAAAGGTTATTCTGGTTGTGAAAAATTTGTACATAAAGTAGTTATTAAACCTTATGTAAACATAAAAAAACTTGAAGGAAAAATAACTAGTTACAAAAGTGTTCTAATAGAATATTGTCAAAAAAAGAAAAAAGAAATTAAATTTGATATTTACGAAGATAATGCGAAAGAAAAGACAAAACATTTTTCGGTTAGATTATCTGTAAATGATAAAATAATTTCTAAAGGCAGAGCAACTTCAAAGAAAAAAGCCGAAGAAATTGCTTGTAAAAGAGCGTATTATTCTTTTCAGAGTATTATAGAAAAGTCGTTATAACCTCAAAATCAAATCTTTATTTAATAATGCAAACTGATTCAGGTTCTTACCCTGTATTTTTAAATCTAATTTATTAATAATATTACTGCGGTGTTTTTCAACTGTTCTGTTCGAAATAAATAACTTTTCGGCAATTTTTGCAGTGCTATTTTGTTTGGCAATTAACTTTAATATTGTTAGTTCTGAAGGCGTTAATAATTTTAATTTTTGTAATTCTTGACTAGAATTTTCAAGGATATTTCCAAATGAAGCACTGTAATATTGTTTGTCATTTAGAACACTGTTAATACATTTTTCGATTTCAGTAAATGAATCTTCCTTTAACAAAAATCCAGAAATATTAAGTTGTTTTGCTTGATTGATAAATTCGGTTTCTTTATGGTAAGACAATAATATAAATTTTGTGCTGCAATTTTCTTTTAATTTACAAGTTTTAATAACTTCGAGGCCTGTTAAATTAGGCATTTCTATGTCTAATAAAGCAACTTGAGGTCTTAAAGTATAAATTAGATTTAAGGCTTCTGTCCCATTTATGGCTTTACCCAAAACGTTATAACCGTTTTCGGTTAATTCTTCTTCTAAACCTTTTAATAGCATTGGATGATCGTCTGCTATTACAATAGTTATATTTTTCATTTTAAATAGATTTGATATTAATAGGAATACTAAATTCCAAATTTGTTCCAATTCCTTTTTTAGATTTTATACTAAAAATAGCATTTAAAATACTTGAGCGTTCTTCTAATGTTTTCATACCTAAAGAATGTTTAAATGTTTCATTTTCTTCATAATTAAAACCTATTCCTTTGTCTTCTATTTGTATTAATAATTTAGAATTTTCTTTTTTAATTTTAACAAATGCAACTTTTGAGTTAGCATGTTTTACTAAATTGGTTACACTTTCTTGAATTATTCTAAACAAATGCACTTCGTTCTCTTTACTTATTAAACCATCAATATTTTCGATTTCTTGTGTGAAAAATATTTCAGTATTTTTATCAACATCGTTTATAAAACTAGTAATTGCGCTTGTTAAACCTAATTTTTCTAAAATTGATGGATGTAATGCTTTTGTAATACTACGCATTTCGTCTAAAGTATTTGCTGCTAATTCTTCTAAATCTTTGTTTTTATTTTTTGATGCTTTTCGTTTTAATAACATTAAATTCTGCCCAATAGCATCGTGTAAATCTCTAGAGATTCGTTTGCGTTCTTCATCTTGTGCTATTAATAATTTACGGGAAAAATCGGCTTCTAATTGCTGTCTTTTTTGTGCTTGTTTTATTAAAAATAAACTACCCAAAACAACACTTAAAAAAATGAATAATGCAAACCACCAAGTTTTATAAAAATAATTTTTAGCATTAATTTTTATAACAAGACTATTGGATATTGGTTCGTTTAAATTATTAAATGTTTTTATTTCTAGATTATATTTACCAGGTTCCATATTTTGAAATTGTAACTTATTTTGATTATCAAAATCTTGCCATTCATTATGATTTAATCTATATTTAAAACCTATATTATCGGTATTTAAAGTTAGATTATTTATTGCAAACCCTAACTTTAAAAACCTATTTTCTGAAGGCAAACTGATTTTTTTAAGTGTATTTAATATTTTTGTAGTCTTTTCTGTAATTAATTTTTCGGTTTGCTTGTTGTAATACGTTACCGAAGTTAATTTTAATAAAGCCTTATTTTTATTTGTATTTAAATTTTTAGGGTTAAAATAATTTAGTCCTTTTACGCTACCAACAAAAAAATGATTATCGGTTGTTTTTAAATAACTATATCTATTCATTTCGTAATGAGACAAACCGTCATCTACCGAAAACCGATGAGTTTCTTTGGTTATTGTGTTGTAAGAAACAATACCATTAAAAGTATTGATCCATAAATTATCTTGATCTAAAAATAAAACTGAAGCAATACTTGCATTTAATTTGTCTTTATAAATTAGTTTGAAAGTATTTGTATTTTCATTAAAACTATATAATAAACCCGTTTTTGTACCCAATAATAAATCGTGTTTTGGATGATTTTGTAATGACAAAATATACGCATCTTCTAAACCGTTTGATTTGTTGTAAAATTTAGATTCTTTTGTTTTTAAATTGTATTTTAATAAACCTTTATTTGTGGCTGCAAATAAGGTATTGTTTTTATTTTGTTTTATATCTAATATCCAAGTACTATCGGTTTTTACAATTGATTTTTGTAAATGTTTTTCTTTATCAAATTCCATTATTGATTTGTAAATTGTACCATAATACAATTTATTCTCAGCAGATTGATACATACATTCTACAGGATAATATCGCCAATAATTAACATTTTTAGTTTTGGTGTTGATTTTTAATAACCCTGCGTCGTAATTACTCCAAATAGTGGTATCGTCTTTTATAAGACCTCTAATTTGTTTTGCTACAAAGTATTTACTTTTATATTTTAATTGATACGGTTTTACATTATTCGTTAAAATATTCACGGTAAATAAACCATTATTCTCTGTAGCAACTAAAAACTCCTTTTTATTTAATGCTAAAATATTCCGAATACTATAATTGGTTAAATATTTTTTTATATGAGATTCCGAGAATATAATATGGTATAATTTTCCTTTGGTAGCAAGCCATAATTCTTTTTTTAAATTTGGTGAAAACAGTACATTTATTTTGTTAAAACTGCTAACATCAAATTCGGGTTCTCCTTTTATAAAACGTTTTAAAATATTTTTATTATTTTTTGTAAATACAATTGCACTTTGGTTTAAAGTGTCTTTTACACTACTTTTTGTTTTGTAATAATCATTGGTTTTATGAAATATTTTTGTAATGCTATTGTATTTATAAGCATTATTTACATCATTAAAAATAACATAATTATCAATACCTTTATTAAATGAGCTTGTAATGTGATAAGAGTTGTCTGAACTATGTTTATTTTTATTAAACGATTTAATTAATTTTCCGTTCCAATCAAAAATATTGACTCCTTGTCTAAATTCGCTTATCACACAATGGTTTTTATAAGGTTTAAAATAAGTATAACCCAGCATCTTTTCATTATTATTTGAAATTTTAAATAAATATTTAAAGGAAAAATTATCGTTTAAAATATATATTTTTGTATGCTCTTTAACTTTAATAAAAGCGTATATTTTATCTTTTTTATCATCGTTATTTGAATTTTTAAAGAGTTTAATATAGGTGGATTTAACATTATTAGGTAATTTTATTTTTTTTAATTCTAAAGTAGAAGTATCAAAATAATAGATATACTCACCTACAAAATCAGCATGTATTATTAAGTAGAAATTTGTGTCATTTCTTACAGTAATATCCGTTATTTTAGTTGATTTACTTTTAGTGTCTAATTGGAACTTAAAAGTATCAAAAGTATAACCATTAAAACGTTGTAGTATTAACTCTTCATTATTAAAAACACTACCAGCAACTTCAGAAGCATAACCACCAAGCCACAAAAAACCATTTTTATCATAAGCCATACTTTTAATATAACTAAATGCTAAACCATCTTTTTGGGTATAGGTTTTTATAAAATTAATCTTGTCTTGTGCAATTATTGGTTGCACAAACAAAAATAAAAGGATTGTAAAAATGAATTGTTTTTTCAAAAAAATATGTTTTCTCAAAAATACTAAAAAAATAAGACTGTCTAAAATTTCTTTTAAACAGTCTTAAAAACTAACAACTATTATAAATTACTTTTTAATAAACTTTTTAACAGCATTATTTCCATTGTTATCTATTATTCTAACAAAATAAGAACCTGTTGTTAAATTAGAAATATCAATTTCTTTTTTAGTTGTACTTAAAACTATTTTACCTAAGACATCATAAATAATAACTTTGCTAATTATAATACCATTACTATCTATCGTAATTTGATTACTTGCAGGATTTGGATAAAGTGTAATATTATCTTCTAAATTCACATCATTTATACCTAAAGTAGTATTTACAGTTAAGATAAAGCTACACGTAGATTCGTTGTTGTATTCATCGGTTGCAGTTATGGTGATAACCGTTTCTCCTAAACCAACAATTGTTCCTGCAACAACATCTTGTGTAATGGTAATATTACTTTCATCGCTACAATTATCGGTTCTTATAATAGATGATAAATAATCTGGCATTTCAAACTCATTATTTACATCTGCATCTACACTAAAGTCATCTAAACAAGTCACTTCTGGTGCTAATTCATCTACAACCGTAACGGTTGCTTCTTGTGATGCAAAGTTTCCATTGGAATCAATAACAATTAAAGTAACTGTATTTTCACCAATGTCATTACAAGTAAAATTACTTAAATCTAAACTTCTTGAGTCAATACCACAATTATCTGTTGAGTTATTATCAATATCATCTGTTGAAATACTTGCATTGCCTAGTTCATCTAATTGAACTGTAATGTTATTAGTATTTACTATCGGATTTAAATTATCTTCAATAGTAATAATTGCATTACTAGTAGATTCATTTCCACTAACATCTGTAACAGTTAATACCACATTTTGTACACCAATATTAGCACAAGTAAAACTACTCACATCAATAGATTTAGTATCAATACCACAATTATCCGTAGAGTTATTATCTACTTCATCGGCAGTTAAAGTAATTTCGCCATTTTCATCTAATTCTAAAGTAATGTCGTGAGATATCGCTACAGGATTTTCATTATCAACTACTGTAACAATTGCTGTATTTGTTGCTACTAATCCGTTGACATCTGTTACTGTTAAGGTTACTGTATTTTCGCCTAAATTAGTACAATCAAAAGTTAAAACATCTAAAATTCTCGTGTCAATTCCACATTCATCTGTTGAATTATTATCGATTTGATCTATGGTAATATTTACATTTCCGTTAGAATCTAATGCTACTTCAATGTTATTAGTTTGCACATTTGGAGCAGTTGTATCTTGAATTGTTACATTTTGAATTTGCTCTAAAACATTTCCAAAACCATCATCATAAGTCCATGTTATTTCAAAAGTTCCTTGTGTATCGAAAGTTGTAACATCTGTTGTTGCTGTTAATTCACCTGAACAATTATCACTTGCTGTTGGTGCAGTTAAAGTTGTACTACATTCTGCAATAACATCTGATAAATTTTCAACGTTTGGTGTTGGGATTTCATCATCAATTTCAAAAACCGTAATCGTAAAACTTTTTTCATCTGTACCGCCATTTCCGTCATCTACCAAAGCAATAACTTGGTGTTTACCTAGTTGGTCTTTGTTAGGAAACCAATTTAAGGTATTACCATTTAAAGTCATTCCTTCAGGAAAAGTAAGTAATGTTAAAGTTAATACATCACTTACATCTGGATCGGAAACTTGAATTGTAGTTACATATTCATCACAAGGTGTGTTTTTAACAGGCAATTCTTCGGTTTCAATTTTAGGGATATTATTACTGGTTGTACTAATAAAAGCAATAGTTTCAATATTTGAAAAATTAGATTCAGTTAAGTCCGTACCGTCATCAAAAATTACTTTTACTGCAAAATTGTAGGTTCTACCTGGTAAAATTTCTGTAAAATCGAAAGAAGTATTTTGCCCTACATTTTGGCTAGGACTCATAAAAGTAATCGGGTTTTCATCAATATATACTAAATAATGTGCTGCTCCAATTATTTCACTCCAAGAAAGTACTATAGTATCGATAAATGTTTCGGTAACTAATGTAGTTGATGGCACAACACTTTCATTATTAATGATAAATGTTTCATTTGCGTAAAGAATTGTAGGTACGTTTGTACCATCATCAATTTTTCCATATACATAATACGTTCCATTTTTCAGGTAATTTGCATTCCATGTAATTTGGTCTGTTGCATCATCTTCTGAAATTTCATCTTCTATAAGTAAACCATTTCCACCTTCATTATCTGTATCATAATAAAATGAAACTGTTGCATCTGAATCTATATCTTGGTCATTCCAATTAATGGTAATATCATCATTTAGTGTATTTTGAGAAATGGCAACATTACTAATTGTTGCTGCAAATTCTGCTCCAGCAACATCTATTTCATAAGTGTCAGAATCGTCTAAACGAATAATATATTCACCAACTTGTGTGTCTTTAAGTGTAAAAAAAGCCGCGTTTAACAAATCGTAAGTTGTAGCAAGTGCATTAAAATCACCTGCATTACCTGAAGTTAATTCTGTACCGTCTGGTAAAACCAACGTATAATTTGGTGTGCCATTATTACCTTTTACCCTTACAAAAATATTTTGATAAGATTGTGTTAATAAAAATGGAACGTTAACAATTGAATTATTGTTTCTGTACGGATTATTTGCATCAATTAGCAAACTACGACCTTCATTTATATCTAAAGCCATTTCAATTGGGTCGTTCTCAAAAACTAAATTGGTAATACCTCTTTGTTGTGCAGCATTTCTAAAACTAAATGTTAAAGGACCAATGTTTCCACCCATGGTAAATTTTGAACCTGTTCTGGCAGCATTTGTTTCTACCTCTACATTTATGGTTGCAATTGTTGCAATAGTAACACCTGCTTTCATTGAAGTATTATCCATAGTTACATCTACTTCGGCAATTGCAATTGGTAAATACCCATTAACTACTTGACAACCAATAGGACAGTTTTCAAATGGAATTTCAGGAATATTGACTGTTAATTTTGCTGCCATTTCTACATTTAATTTATCTACGCCAAATTCATCTATTTTATTTTCTACTAATAAATCTACTTCACCTTCAAAAATTTCAAAGACATTAGCCCAAACATTTAAACTTACGCCTTGTTGATTTGGGTTTACAAATACACTTACGCCACCGCCACCAACATCTTCTCTAAATAATTGAATGGTACCAGATGCATTAAAAGATGTGCCAAAAGTGTATGAAAGTGTCATGTTATCAAAATAAAGTACTTCGCCTAATGGTGCTACAGGAGCAATATCGACACCTAAACCAATTGATATTGGTGGCTCAACAAGACCATTTATAAAGCCGTTTCCACCGGCTAAAAGAAAACCTGTATTTGCAATTGGTATTCCTGGATCTACTTCAATTTCTAATTCAACAGAGTCTAAACTACCTCTAATAATTTGAAATCCTGCTGCAACAGTTATACCTTTGCCCATTAAATCAAACCCGATTTCTGCAGCACCACCAAAGGAATTTTCAATAGTATCAAAATTTACTGAGGCACTATTTAATTCAAAAATACCAAGAACATTTAACTCTGGGTTTATTTCTATAGAACCTACAACATCTACACCAGTAATGGTGGAAATACGTATGGTTTCCAATTCAATTTCAGAATCGTCACCAAAAATTTCTGCTGGTAAACCAATTTTTCCACCAATTTCAATACCATCGCTTTCAAAGTCTTCATCGTCTTCGGAATCGGCTAAAATTTTAATTTTGGTTATTTCTAACGGAATGCCAACCATTTTAAACAAACCATTGGTAACTGTTCCAAAACTGGTAAAATCTAATTCAGGGAAACCTGCACTTGTAATAACAACCGTACTAATATCACCAGATTGTAGCAATACTCTATCGCCACCAAAATCACCAATTTGAGGAATATTAGTTGCAAACATTTCACAAGCATCACAAGTAACTTCATTAGTTATTAAATTTACGATTACATCGTTGCTAAATTCTAAATTACCAATGTGTACATTACCACTTAAAGTAATAATATCACCAGTAACAATTTTAGAATCTGCTTGAAAAATCATACCATTTACATCTACATCTACAGGTTCTCCTGCTAAACCAGAAACAGGAATTAAAAATTCTGTAAAAGAAAAACCAGGACCGGCTAAATTTACGTTAAGGGTAATGTTTCCGTTTTTTTGTTCTGGAATTCCTGTTGGAATGAATTTAATAGTAAATTCTACAGTTTCTCCAGGCAGAACATCTCTAGCCAAAGTAGTATTATTATCTACTATTTGAAACATACCAGAGTTTGCACCAAAAAAGTTGAAAAATTCTAAAGTTGCGTTTCCTGTATTCATAACTTCAAAAGTAGTAGTGCTTGATCTACCAATACTTGTGTCAGGAAAAACTATTGGGTCTTCATTGGTTACTAAAAATCCTGGCGAAATTACGCCACCTGTTATTAATACTTCGGCACGAAAACCACCAAAAGGACCACTTACAAAAGGTAAATTAATATCGTTTGAATGTATAAAAATTCTTGCATTTTGTAGATCTGCATTTTGTGGTATATAAGTTATCACTAAATTACCTTGTGATCCAGCAGGAATTGTTATCGGATAATTATTGTTACTTGATAGTATAAATATTGAATCAGTACCTCCAAATGCGGTAAATGCACCATCAATAATTAAATCTGCTGTCCCAGTATTTGACACTACTAAATCAACATTTACAGATTCGCCAAGATCTATGATTGGTAATTCTAAATGATTAGTTGCTGAAAATTCAGGTAAATCAATAGCATTAGCATTTAAAACAGCAATTGTTGGACTATTTAAATCGTTACTAACAATAGTTAAATTTGCAGTTTTATTTCCTGCGGTTGAAGTTGTTGGATCAAAAGTAACTTCAATTTCTGTAGATTCACCATTCTCTAATGTTATTGGTAAACTTAATGTTTGGAAATTAAATAAATCAGCATCTGTACCGTCTATATTAATATCTGTAATTAATAAATTACTTGAACCATTGTTGTTTATTGTAATTATTTCGGTTTTTGTTCGGTTTGAGATAACATCTCCAAAATCTAAATTTGACGCATTTAATAAAGGAGCATTTCCTGTACCTAGCATTGGCAACTCAACATTACCAGTAAAGTTACTTGTAACTGTTAACATTGCACCTTTTAAACCAGCAGATTGTGGACTAAAAATAACTTCGATAGTTTCTGAACTTAATGGCGCTACAGTTATTGGTAAACTAATACCTTGTAAAATAAATTCACTTGCATTTACACCTGCAATACTTATATCATTTATAATTAAATCTGACGCACCTGTATTAACAATATTAAAAGGCTTAGTTCTTGTTTGAACTCCTGCTTCGGTATCTAAAAATTCTAATAAAATACTGCTTAAATTTAAACTTGGTGCTAAAGAGTTACCAGTTAAATTTAAAGTTTGTGGTGTATTTTGATCATTACTAACAAAATTTATTTGAGCAGTTTTAGTTCCGCCAGAAGTTGGTGAAAAATCAACATTAAAAGCAGCATTGCTAAGAGACGCTATAGTTATTGGTAAACTTAGACCTTGAATTTCAAAATCACTTGCGTTTGTTCCTGTTATATTTAAAGTATTAATAATTAAATCGCCTTGACCAGTATTTGTTATCGTAAAAGATGCTGTTGTAGTTTCTGCATTTGAAGCCGTATCTGGAAAGACTAATGTATCACTACCAAAATCTAAAATTGGTAATAATACCGTAGCATTTATATTTATTGCTTGTGGCGAATTATTATCGTTGCTAATAATATTTATTTGTGCCGTTTTACTGCCAACAGTTAATGGTTCAAAATTAACTTCAAAAGTAGTTTCGTTACCTGAATTTATTATTATTGGTAGCGTAATTCCTATTAAATTAAATTCAGAACTACTGGTTCCTGAAATTGAAATATCAGTAATGGTTACCGAATCTGAACCTGTTATATTAGATAATGTTATGGTTTGGTTAGGTGAAACAGATTGAATGGACACATCTTGTAATGTTATATCCGTTGGCACTATTAAATTAGAATTTATTGCTTCACCAGATAAAGAAATGGTATGTGGTGAATTATCATCGTTACTTGTAAATGTTAAAATAGCATTTTTTGTACCAACTGTAGTTGGGTTAAAAGTTACTTCTATAGTTGCCGTATTTCCACCTAAAATTGATTGTGGATTATTTGCTGAACTTATTGAAAAATGACTAGGGTCTGCTCCACTAATTACACCATCAGAAATATTTAAACTAGAAGTACCGGTATTTGTAATAGTAAAATTATTAGTTGCTGGATTGTTAACTCTTGTAGTTGGAAACGAAAGTGTATTTATTGAAGAAAAACCAACGTCTTTTCCACCACCAAATACTTGAACTCCGTATGTAAAACTATGATAATTGTTAACATCAAAAATAAGATTCATATTACGGCTTTCTATTACCGAAGGAGTAAAGGAAATATTTAAGGTCACAGACTCTCCATTATTTAAAAATAAAGGAAATGTAGGTAGGTTATTTATTACATAATCGGTTGTTGCATTTGGACCAGTTGCAAAAGGTTCTTTTCTTATATTATTAATAATTAAAATACCTTGTCCAGAATTAGTTACCGTATAATCTTGCGTTAAAGTTTCGCCTACATTAACTTCATTAAAATTAAAATCTATCGAAGGATTAGGAATATTTGGAGGGAAAATAGTAGCAGATATACTTGGTTCTTCAATACCGTTTGCATTACTACTTAATAATAAATTTATCGGAAATGAAAATCGATTATCAACTGGTGGATTTGGCGGTGCAAAAGTTATATCATAACTAACCGAACTACCAGATGGAATTGTTACTGGAAAAGAAATTCCTGATTCTACTGAGTAATAATTAAAGAAAGTTTCTAATGATGGAAATTTTAAAGTAGAAATAATTAAATCACCAGCACCAGTACTATTAATTGTCATTGTAGATGTTGAAGTTTCGTTATACTGAATAGTAGGAAAACTAGAAAAACTATAACTTATATCTGACGGAATAAAAGGAATACTATTACCAGATAAATTTACAGTAACTGGACTATCTGGAGCATCTGTATGAATTTCTAAGACGGCATTTTTAAGACCTTCTGAAGTTGGTTGAAAAAGGACACTAAAAAATCCTTCAAATGATTCTCCAGGACTAATAAAAGGTGGTGGATTATTGTTTTCATTAAATTGATCTGCGTTTGTACCTGTTAAAACAAAGCCGTTACTTGGATCAATTGTGTAAGATTCTGTTGCACTATTATTAGTTAATGTAAAATCTAATGACATAAAATTTCCATTTACAACATTACCAAAATCAATAGGACTTGGAGTTATTGAAAGTTCTTGTGCCTGTATTACTTGTGAAAAAGTAATAAAAAATAAAATAAATAAATATTTTAATTTTTTAGGTTTAAGGTATTTGTTTATCATAATAAGTAATTTAAAGGATTAGTATTATATATTTTTCAAAATCCATTGTGTTAGATTTTGTTGTGATATGTTTAGTTTTTTAATAATATTGCTACGGTGTTTTTCTATGGTTCTTTCTGAGCAATTACGTCTTTTAGAAATTTCTTTAGAAAGTTCACCTTTAACTATAAGGTCAAAAATCTCAAATTCGGTTTAACTTAATTTATTCTTAATTGTTACTAATTGCATTTTGTTTTTATTAATGCTTGCAAGATATAGACAAGTTTAGTTTTAAAAAATACGTAGTACCACGTAATATCTACGTGGTAATACGTAGATGAATTAAATTTTGGATTGTGTATAGAAAATATAGTTATATCATTAATTGGGTGAAATTTTATAGCATTCTTTTATCCAGTTATTAATATTTACTTGTTATTTATGTGGTCAATTAATTGGTGGTTATATTTAAAATGATGACACGAATAAACAATCATTTTATTTTTCGAAACTCAATATTCTTTATTTTCAGTTATTCTGAAGTTTCGAAAGTGGAAGAATCAAAAATATAAATCAATTCTAATTTTTTAAATTATATTTGTAAATAATATATTTAAAATGATTAAAAATCAAAAAGACAAATTCAAAATACCCAATAATGTAAGTTATTTAAATGGCGCATTTATGTCACCTTTACTATTAGAAGTAGAAAGAATTGGCCATGAATCAGTTAGTCAGAAATGTTTACCATTTAAAATTACAGGCGATGATTTTTTTAAAAATACTAAAATATTAAAACAGTTATTTGCTAAATTAGTACACGCTGTAGATTATCAGAATATTGCAGTAATTCCATCCGTATCTTATGGTATAGCAAATGTAACCAATAATATAGTTTTAGAAAAAAACGATGAGATATTGGTTATTGAAGATCAATTCCCTAGTAATATCTATTCGTGGCAAAAATTGGCAACTAAATACAATGCCAAAATTGTAACTGTAAAAACACCAAAGTTAGAAGAAAATAGAGGTGAAAAATGGAATGAATTAATATTAGATTCCATTACAAACAAAACAAAAGTAGTAAGCTTACCAATTGTACATTGGAGTGACGGAACTTTATTTGATATTAAAACAATTCGAGAAAAAACAATTAAACACAATGCGTTATTAATTATTGACGGCACACAAAGTATTGGTGCATTGCCGTTTTCTATAGAAGAAATAAAACCAGATGCTTTAATTTGTGCAGGTTACAAATGGTTGCTTGGTCCATATTCTATCGGATTTGCATATTATTCCGATGATTTTTGTAAAAACGCAGAACCAATTGAAGAAAATTGGATAAATAGAAGAAACAGTCAAGATTTTACAGGTTTGGTTAATTATGAAAATGATTATCAACCAAAGGCAGGGCGATTTAATGTTGGCGAAATGAGTAATTTTGCTTTAACACCAATGTTAATTAAATCTATAGAACAATTAATAGATTGGCAACCAAAAAATATTCAAGAGTATTGTAAAGGCATTTCAAAAAGTGCCATAAAAGAACTTCAAGTTTTAGGTTGTTTTATTGAAGAAGAAAAATATAGAAGTTCTCATTTATTCGGAATTTATTTACCCGACAACATAGATTTAGAAAGTCTAAAAATGGAGTTTGAAAAACAAAATATTTATGTTTCTTTTAGAGGTAATGCAATAAGAGTTGCTTCACATTTATATAATACTAAAAAAGATTTTGATAAATTGGTAGAGTGTTTTAAAAACTTATAACTATGAAATATCTGGAATACAAAGCAACTAGTAAAACCAATATTATTAACCTTATTACTGCAAGTTTATTTTGTGCAGTAATATCATTTTTATTAGGTTGGATTTATAGTATAAACATCTTCATACCATTTGTTTATTTAAAGGCCTTAATTACTTTTGGTTTTGGTATTACATTGGTATATTTAATTCAAATTGTTTCTAAATATTTTAAAATTATTGATAAAAATTCACGGTTAATTATACTTATTATCAGTATTTTAATTGGTTTTTATTCTATGTGGATTTCATTTGTAGTACTTGTTTATTTTAATGAAGGATTTCCAACTTTTTTTAATTATATAAATTATTGGATCTATCCAAGCAATATTTTTGAAGCAATTTCAGAATTAAACAGTTTAGGAGTTTGGGAAATTAAAAACTCAATAGTTAAAGGTAATTATTTAACTTTTGTTTGGATTGTTGAATTTCTTGTTTTGTCGATTATCCCTATTTTAAGAGTTCTTCGTTTTCCTGATAATCCATTTTCAGATAAGTTTAATAAATGGTATGAAAAAAAAATATTAAAAGAAGAATTTGAACCAATTTATTCTGCTAATGTTTTTATAAAAAAAATAAAAGAGGAAGGAATAGAATCTATTTTAAATTTAGCAACAGGTTTTTCACAAAAACATTCAAAAATCTCAATTTTTTATATTGAAGGTGAAGATAAACAATATTTAACAGTAGATAATATTTATATTGAAGTTAAAAATAATTCTAAAAAACAGGCTACTAAAATTATTAATTCAATAGAAATATCAAATATAGAAGCCAAAAAATTATTTGCAAAATTTGATACAGAAAAAGAATTCTATTTAGACTATTAAAATAAACGCATACTAATTTTATGAAATCAAGCATCAATAATTTTAAATCATTCATTATGAATTTGGTTGAAATGGATGATGAAACTTTTAATTTATGCTTAAATTTATTAGAGTTAAAAACGCTGGAAAAGAATGATTATTTTATAGAACAAGAAAAAAAATGTAACACAATCGCATACATTAATAATGGTTTATTTCGAATTTATTATTTAAAAAACGGTATTGAAATAAATACCTGTTTTTGTTTTAAAAATTCGATTATTTCATCTTTTGAAAGCTTTATTGGTAATGGAAATTCTACAGAAAACATACAAGCAATAGAGTCGTCTGAAATCGTGATTTTATCTAAAAAAGATCTATCTAAACTCTACAAACTAAATCCAAAATGGAAAGCATTAAGTCAAGTTTTAACTGAAAAAGAATGCTTAAGATTATCAAATAGAGTAAATAACTTAAGTTTTGAAACTGCATTAGAAAAATACCATCGATTAATAACAAATCAACCAGAAATTATTAAAAGAGTTCCTTTACAATATATTGCTTCTTATCTAGGAGTTTCTAGAGAAACTTTAAGTAGAATTAGAGCAAAAATTTTATAATTTAATTTTGTGACATATATCAATTGACACAATAGTCTATTTTTTAACATTTGTATAAATTTAAAACAAATAAAAAATGGAAATATTATATTACTTAAGTGCGATCTGTTTAATTCTTTTTATGCTTATAGCAACTTATGATGGCTTTTACTTAGTAACTGTTAAAAAATAAACATTACATTTTGGGTGTTATTTTATAATTCC
>CAYQTF010000018.1:6355-27870 GCA_964420345.1 uncultured Flavobacteriaceae bacterium | reverse complement strand
GTATAAGCATCTACCAAACGTAAATATTCCGCAACATTTCTTCCTAAAGGCATATCGTTTATACTTTCGTGGAAAATTTTTCCTTCTTCATCAATTAAGTAAGTTGCTCTATACGTTACGTTAGAACCTTCTGCTAATACTAAATCATTTTCTTCGTCGTATTCGCCAGCTTCAATATCTAAAATATCTAACAAAGTAGAAAGATTTCTGTTTGTATCTGCTAATAACGGGAATGTTACACCTTCAATTCCGCCATTATCTTTGCTTGTATTTAACCATGCAAAATGAACTTCTGGAGTATCGCAAGAAGCACCAATTACAATAGTATTTCTTTTTTCAAATTCGCCTAAAGCGTCTTGAAATGCTCTAATTTCAGTTGGACAAACAAATGTAAAATCTTTTGGATACCAAAAAAGTAATACTTTTTTACCTTTATTAACTGCTTCTTCAAAAATGTTAATTTTAAATGTGTCGCCCATTTCGTTCATTGCGTCAACTGCAATATTTGGGAATTTTCTACCTACTAATGCCATAATTATATTTTTAATGTTATTATTAATATTCTACTGCAAATTTACGAAATAAGTGTTCTTATTACTATAAATTAAATATCTATTATTTATAAAGTTATCAGTATTATTTATTGTTGCAAAGTTTTATGAATAGTTTAAATTAAATCTAAAACACGTTCTAACGCCATACTTCTTGAAGCTTTAATTAGTATGGTCGTGTTTGTAGGTGCTTCAAATTCTTGTTTAAATTCTTTAAAAGTTTTGAATTTTTTGATGTTTTTTGAATCTGCAATTGTTTCATAAAAATTTTCACCTATTAAATATGCCTTATTTAATTTTGAAATTTTTAATAAATTCGTTATTTCTTGATGTTCTTCTTTTGCATATTTACCTAGTTCAAACATATCGCCAAGTATTGCGATTTTAGAAGTATCCTTTAGTTGAATTAAATTCTGAATAGCACATTCCATACTAGTCGGATTTGCATTATAAGCATCTAAAATAATTTTATTGCTGTTTTTTTGAATTATTTGTGAGCGGTTATTTGATGGTTCATAATTTTCGAGTGCTATTTTAATTTGAAGTATATCAATATCAAAATACAATCCAATCGCAATTGCAGCAGTAATATTGTTATAATTATAACTACCTATTAAATTAGTTTTAATAGTTGTTTTATTATACTTAACAGTTACAAACGGGTTTGAATTTATGAACTCAATATAATATTCAGATTTTTTTTCTCCAAAACGAATAGTCTTTAATTTTTTAGATTTTAATACTTGTGTTGCGTCATTATCATTCACAAAAACAATTTTCTTGTTTTCTTTTAGATAATCATATAATTCCGTTTTTGCTTTAATAACACCTTCCAAGGATTTAAAACCTTCTAAATGTGCTTTTCCAAAATTAGTAATATAACCGTAATCTGGTTTTGTTAAATTAGCTAAAAACTCAATTTCTTTAGGATTATTGGCTCCGAATTCTACAACGCCAATTTCTGTGTTTTCATTCATGGAAAGTAATGTAAGTGGCACGCCAATGTGGTTATTTAAATTGCCACTAGTTGCGGTTACTTTGTATTTATTTGATAAAACTATTTTAATTAATTCTTTGGTTGTGGTTTTGCCATTACTTCCCGTTAAAGCGATGATTGGTGCTTTAAGTTGCTCTCTATGATATGTTGCTAGTTGTTGCAATGTTTTCAACACATTGTTAACTAAGAGGGTTTTGTCATTTTTATGATATTTTTTCTCATCAATAACCGCATAAGAAGCACCTTTCTCTAATGCTTCTAAAGCAAATTCATTGGCATTAAAATTCTCTCCTTTTAAAGCGAAAAAAATAGAACCTTTTTTTATCTTCCTAGTATCAGTACTAATGCCATTGCTATTTAAAAAAATGGTGTGCAGTTTTGTAATCATAATGTAAAAATAAGAATAATTAATAAATACTTAAAAGTTACGCAAAAAAAATCCCGCAAAAAAGCGGGATTAAGTTTAATTTATCATCACATTATTAATGGTGATACGCTTGTCTTTTTTGATTTGACATAGGACCTAATCTATCGGTTGCACATCTAAAACCAATATAATTAGTTGCCATATATTGTGGTAAAAATCTTCGTCTAGAAGGATCTAACCAATATGCTCTATCGTTCCAAGAACCTCCTTTAACTACCCTAGTTTTATCACTAATTAATGTAGTTCTAATTTTTTTATCATATTCTTGTCTTCTATAACCACTTTCGCCTATTTCTCTAGGGATTTTTGGTGAGTTATACATTCTAGGCTTATTTTCTAATTCTTCTTCATCAATATAATATTTTTTTGTTGATTGAATATCACCATCCTTACTGTCAACATTATAAGACTTTTCATAGTTTCCTCTCATAAAAGCATCTGACTTAGTAATAGGAATATATTTTAAACTACCAGGTAAAAATTTAGCTTTAATTCTACCATTATCTAAAGTGTCATATTGTACTGAATTATAATTTACAACAACAACTTTTCCTTCTTCATCAATTAATTTTTTATCGTACGTATTACCTCTATAATAATTAAAATCATTTGCATCATTATCTACAATTGGTCTATAAACATCAAAAACCCATTCTGCAACATTTCCAGACATATCATATAAACCAAATGCGTTTGGTTTGTAGGATTTTATTGCATTAGTAATATCAGCGCCATCATCACTCCAACCTGCTAAACCACTATAATTACCTTTACCATATTTAAAGTTTGCTTGTTGATCACCTTTATATCTTTTAAGTTTACTTCTAGTGTATTTACCATTCCAAGAGAATTTTTTTCTTCCTTTTATGGTATTATACTCTCTGTTCTCAATTAGTGCTTTTGCTGCATATTCCCATTCTACTTCAGAAGGTAATCTAAACCCTTGTGCTAAAATACCATCTGCTACTTTTACATGTCTGCCTGTAAATTCACCATTAGATCTTCCTCGACTTCTTCCTCCACCAGTTGCCTTAGAACCTCTACTACTTCTTCCGCTTCTACCTCTAGCTCTAGATTTTGCTTTTAAATCTGGCAAACCTCTTCTATATATGGTAGAATCTCCATCAAATAATAAGTTAGGATCTGCTAAGTAAACATCTGTATCAAAGCGATTTTTACCTTCTACTTTCAAACTATCCATTTCATGTAAAGGATTTAAAATACCTTTATCCATCAATATTTTTTCATTTACCATATTGGTTCTCCATTTACAGTATTCAACTGCTTGAATCCAAGATACACCTACTACAGGATATTGGTTATAAGATGGATGACGTAAATACGTTTCCGTCAACAATTCGGCATCACCTAAAGTATTACGCCAAACAAGTGTGTCAGGCAATACGGAAGTGTAAATATTTCTGTAATTGTCATTATTTGGTGGATATGTTTGTTCCATCCATTGTAGAAATAATCTATATTCTCTATTTGAAACCTCAGCTTCATCAATATAAAAAGAACGAACTTGCATTTTTACTGGTGTAGTGTTCCAATCAAACATTACATCATCTACAACATGACCCATGGTGAATGCGCCACCTTCGATTAAAACCATTCCGTTTGGAGTTGGTTGCCCTTTGTAGTTTGCACCTGCGCCACCATCGTAGTCGCTAAACTTCCAACCTGTTAATGCGGATGTACCACTTGAACTCTTACTACTACAACTTACCATTGATATAACTACCAATAATAAAAATAAAATTTTAAAACCCTTATTTAATTTCATAATATCTTTTACTTTATGTTTAATTCTAAAAAGTGACGCAATCTACAATAATAATAACTTGATTTAAGTAATTTTAAATAAAATTTTACGACAAATTTTATACTATTGCTTAATAACGATAGCTTTTAAAATTTATTATATTTTTGTGAAAAATAAAATATTCAAATAAAAATTACGTTTACTTAGTTATGCAGAATAAAAAATATGTACTTTCTTTATTATCAATACTATTTATATTGACTGTTTTTTCTCAAAAAAAAACAGAGAGTTTCAAATTAGAATGGAAAAATAATTCCACATTTAATGTTATTTCAAATACTAAAAGTAATTCAACATTAAAACTACCAACTGTTAAGAATGGTTCTTTTGACAAATTCTATCTACCTACATATTCTAATTCTTGGAAAGTGGGAAGAAATTTACAGGTGCAATCTTACAAAATCAAAAATATAGTTTATGAAACCGTTTCTAAAAACTTGTTTAAAAAAGAAAGTCAACAAAATTTTCCTATTAAACTTAATAGCAGTTTAAAAATAAAAAACGCAAGAGATAAATCTTTTGTTGTTATGAGTATTACTCCTTTATTATTATCAAATGGTGTTCTTAAAAGGATTAATTCTTTTGAAATTGAATATACTTTAATACCTAAAATTAATAAGCGAAATTCTTCAACTGTTTTCGATTCTCCATTAGCAAATGGTAATTGGTATAAATTTGCAATAGACACTACTGGCATATACAAATTAAGTAAAGGGTTTATTAATAGTTTAGGTTTAAATACCGATGGTATAAATCCTAAAAATATTAAAATTTATGGTAATGGAGGCGCAATGTTAAATGAACTTAATGGTGATTTTAGATATGATGGTTTACAAGAAAACGCAATTTATGTAGAAGGCGAAGATGATGGTAATTTTGATAGTAATGATTTTATTTTATTTTATGCCGAAGGTTCAAATATTTGGAAGCATGATGTAAGTAATAATAAAGCATCACATCAAACAAATATTTATTCCAATCAGGCATTTTACTTTATTACTATTAATGATGGTTTTGGTAAAAGAATTCAAACCGAAACTGACATAGAAAATCCCGCAGACTTAATGGTAACAACTTCAAATGATTTTAGATTACACGAAGTAGATAGTTTTAATTTTGATAGTTTGGGTCAAGAATTTTATGGTGAAAATTTTCAAACTAATGACACGCAAAATTTCACGATTAATTTTACCGATTTAGATTTAGACCAACCAATTGATATTAAATTAAAAGCAGGAACTTCTAAATCAGGTACGGATCAAGCAAAATTTAAATTAAGTTTAGATGCTCAAGAAGTATTTACTTTAAACGTATCAAGTATTGGCAGTAGTGATATTATCCTTGGCAATACAAATAGTCAAAATGGTACTATTATCGCAACTAATGAATTGCTGAATTTTGAAATTCAATTTGACAATAGAGGCGATCCGTCCACAAAAGCAAGATTAGATTATATTGAAGTTAATGGCATAAAGAAACTAATTGCTAGAGATAAACAGTTTTCCTTTAGAAATTATCAAGCAGCAAACCAAATTGGTATTGTGGAATACGAAATACAAAACAATGAAAATATTTTTCAAATATGGAATGTTTCAGATAAAATAAACCCTACAAAAATAAATAATCAAGCAACCGATTCAAATTTTAATTTTAAAGCATTTGGCAGTAATTTAGACGAATATATTCTTTTAAGCCAAAACGATTATTATTCTCCTACAAGAATTCAAACAAGTCTAATACCTAATCAAAATTTACATGCTATACAAGATATAGATTATTTAATAATTACACCAGATGAAGTAAGAGGCGAAGCGCAAAGACTAGCAGATTACCATGCTGAAAATTCAGGATTTTCTACATTAGTACTCAATCCAGAGGTTATTTATAATGAATTTAGTTCTGGAGCACAAGATATTACAGCAATTAGAGATTTTGTAAAACATCTTTACATAAACGCAACTTCACCTGAAAAAAGAATTAAATATGTGTTATTATTTGGTGATACTTCTTTTGATTTTAAAAATATAGAAGGTAATAACGGGCCAATTAATGTCATTGCTTTTCAATCACTTGATAGTTTTGATATAGCACGCTCTTTTGTTAGTGATGATTATTTTGGGATGCTAGATGACAATGAAGGAGATTTTTCTGCAAATTTAGGTAATGGTGATAAACAAGATGTAGCAACTGGCAGAATGCCTGTTAAAAGTTTAGCCGAAGCAAGATCTACTATTGACAGAACATTGTCATATTATAAAAAAGAAGCATTTGGCAAATGGAGAAACCTAATTACTATGGTTGCAGATGATGTAGACGGCGAAGGTCATAATTTTACACTTCAAAAAACCATGGACTCTATTGCAAAAAACATTACTATTTTTAAACCAGTTTATGATTTAAAAAAAATATATGCAGATGCCTTTGTACAAGAAATAAATGCTGGCGGTCAACGATATCCTACCGTAAAATTAGGAATTACAAATGCCATTGAAAGAGGCACTTTACTACTAAATTATTTTGGACATGGTGGTGAAAATGGTTGGGCAAGTGAACGCTTTTTAGATGTACCACAAGTACAAGGTTGGTATAATGAAAATACGTTACCTTTATTTATTACCATAACTTGTGAGTTTTCTAAACTAGACAACCCTAATAGAAATACAGCAGGTGAATTTTTATTTTCTAATACTAATGGCGGTTCTATTAATATGTTAACAACTACAAGAGCAGTTTTTATAAATATGGGGAGAGAATTTAATATTGATTTAATGGCTAATCTATTAGAATTTAACCAACAAGATAATTTAAGTATTGCGCAAGTATTAATGAAATCAAAAAATGAATTTACTGGTGGAAACAGTGGTCAACGTCTATTCATGTATTTTTTCGGAGACCCAGCAATGAAATTACCAATTGCGAAACCAGATATAAAAATTACCGAAATGAATGGCGAACCAATAGCAAATCAATTAGATACCATAAAAGCATTGTCGCATGTTCATTTTAAAGGAATAATTGCTAATAATTTAGCATCAAACACGCCAAACACAAATTTTAATGGCGAATTGTTTGTATCCATTTTTGATAAATCGATAGTTAGAACTACATTAAATAATGACAACTATAGTGGTAATCCAAACACCATAGATTTTGATGTACGAGAAAGTAAAATATTTAATGGTAGAGCAAGTGTAACTAATGGCGAATGGGAATTTGATTTTATTGCACCAAGAGATATTAGAATTGCTTATGGTAATGCAAAACTAAGTTTTTACGCACATAACGATGAAATTGATAGGTCAGGTTATAGTACCGACATAATAATAGGTGGTATTAATCCAAATGCACCAGAAGACGACATTGGACCAACCATAAAATTATTTATGAACGATGAATCTTTTGTTGATGGTGGAAACACCAATGAATCGCCATTATTTATAGCCGTTTTAGAAGATGATTCTGGCATAAACACCTCACTTACCGCAGTAGATCATGATATTATTGCTGTTTTAGATGGCAATACAAGCAACCCTATAATAATGAACGATTTTTATGAAACCGAGTTAAATGATTTTACTAAAGGAAAAGTTAATTTTCCGTTTAGAGATTTAGAAGTTGGTTTACATACCTTATCTTTTAAATGCTGGGACACTTATAATAATTCATCAGAAGCTACGTTAAACTTTGTAGTTGTAAGTGATAGCAATTTAGTTTTAGATAATGTGTTGAATTATCCAAATCCGTTTATAAACTATACAGAGTTTTGGTTTAATCACAATAAACCTAACGAAACATTAGAAGCACAAGTGCAAATATTTACAGTTTCGGGTAAATTAATTAAAACAATAAACAGAACCGTAAATACTGCCGGTTTAGTAAATGGTAATTTAATAACTTGGAATGGTCTAGATGATTTCGGTAACAAAATAGGAAAAGGCGTTTATATATACAAATTAACTGTAAAAGTACTTTCTAATGGTTTAAAATCAGAAAAGTTTGAAAAACTTGTCATACTACAATAATTTTTATAATATTTGTAAACTTTTGAAAAAACATAAATAATAAAAAATCCCTAAATGAAAAATATATTTTACATTACTCTAGCAATTATTTTTACGATGAGTAATAATATGAATTCCCAAGAGACAAATGCATTAACAACAGCAACGCCTTTTTTATTAATTGCACCAGATGCAAGATCCGGTGGTTTAGGTGATATGGGAGTTGCAACATCACCAGATGCTTTTTCACAACATTATAATGCTGCAAAATTAGCATTTAGTGAATCTCAATTTACAGTCGCTGTAAATTATACACCTTGGCTAAGAAACTTAACTAATGATGTTTTTTTAGGAAATGTTGCATTTACTAATAAATTAAATGAACGTAGTGCTTGGGGTGCGAGTTTAACTTTTTTCTCGCTAGGTACTATTGAGTTAACAGATGATACTGGTCTTTCGACAGGTTCTGAAAACCCAAGTGATATGGCAATAGCTGGTTCATATTCTTTAAAATTAAGTGATGGTATTTCTATGGCAGTAACGCTACGTTATATAAGATCTGACTTATCTATAAGAAGTCAAGATACAGATTTGCAAACAGTAAACACCTTTGCGGTAGATTTAGGTGCTTATTACCAATCGGAAGAATTAAATTATGGCGACTTTAATGGTCGTTGGAGAGCAGGACTAAGTATTGCAAATATGGGACCAAAAGTCGAATTAACTCCTGGCGGACAACAAAGTTTTATACCAACAAATTTAAGACTTGGTGGAGGATTTGATTTTATTTTAGACGATATTAGTACTATAAAATCAAGTTTAGAATTTACTAAATTATTAGTTCCGACTCCACCTATTAGAGATAATACAGGTAACGTATTAGAAGGTGAAGAAAATGATGTTGATTTCTTTGCAGGTATATTTCAATCATTTGGAGATGCTCCAGGAGGTTTTAGTGAAGAAATAGAAGAATTTACATGGTCATTAGGTGCAGAATATGTTTACGATGAAACTTTTGCTTTTAGATTAGGTTATTTTAACGAAAGTGAAAATAAAGGTGCTCGTAAATTTTTTACATTAGGTGCAGGTTTTAAACTTAAATCTAGTAAAATAGATGTATCCTATCTTTTAAACTCTTCTGATGTAAACAACCCATTAGAAAACACATTACGTTTCTCTATATCTTTTGACTTTGGAGATTTCTTTGAAGAGTTTTAATTAGTGAGACACTAAAAAATTATTTTTCAATTTTTTAGTTAGTCATGCCTTTGGCTTGATAAACCGAACTAATCCCGCTTTTTTAGCGGGATATATTTTTAACACCTCGATTCTTGGGTCTCCCGATACTTCGGGATTATTATTGGATTTTAAATTTGCCTTGAGGTTTAATTTATAGATTAACTAATTTCATTTATGAAAAAAGTAACAATTAAAAGTGAATATATTATATATGATTCTATAAGTGATTTGAATATAGAAAATAAAAATCTATTTCAAGAAGCTATAAAGGCTAGAGATACTGCTTATGCGCCATATTCTAATTTTTTAGTTGGCACTGCTATATTATTAGAAAACGGAAAAATTATTTCTGGCAGTAATCAAGAAAATGCGGCATATCCATCAGGATTATGTGCAGAAAGAGTAGCGATTTTTTATGCTGCTGCAAAATACCCAAATATAGTTATTAAAAAAATGGTTATTACCGCTAAATCTAATAACAAAAAAGTTGACCAACCAATTGCTCCGTGTGGTTCTTGCAGACAATCTATTTCAGAATATGAAATAAAACAAAAACAAGATATTACTTTATTGTTTATGGGAGAAACAGGTAAAATAATAAAATCTGCATCTTTAAAAAATTTACTTCCTTTAAGTTTTGATAAAAAAATTTTATAAAATAAAACATGTTAAAAGAAATTGAAAATAGAGATGATTTATATCTTTTGGTTTCTCAATTTTATGAAAAATTATTAGCAGATAATAAAATTAATCATTTTTTTGAGGATATTATAAAAAATAATGAATTAGAAAAACATTTACAAATACTAGTTGATTTCTGGGACAATATGCTTTTCTATTCTGGTGTTTACAAACGAAATGCTATGAAACCTCATTTATTATTAAACATGAAAAAACTTTTTTTGCCAAAGCATTTCAAAATTTGGTTAGATCATTTTAACAAAACGATAGATGAGAATTTTAAAGGCGAACTTGCACATGCTGCAAAAACAAGAGCGCTATCAATTGCAACAGTAATGCAATTAAAAGTTTCACAAATGTAACTTTTATTGCATACTATTTTTTATCTTTAAAATAGGTTTTCCATTTTTTTATTGCTATTTTCGTTATATCAAAAACTAACTATGCAACCAATTATCACAGGAACAGGAAGTTTCATACCTTCCATTGTAAAAAAGAACGAAGAGTTTTTAGCACAAGAATTTTATAGCGATAAATTAGAAAAATTTCCAAATTCTAATGAAGTTATCATTAAAAAATTTAAAGCAATTACTGGTATTGAAGAGCGACGTTATGCAAAACCCGAATTTCAAAATAGCGATTTAGCAACCATTGCTGCAAAACGCGCCATTGAAGATGCTAAAATTAATGCAGAAGAACTAGACTATATTATTTTAGGTCAAAATTATGGCGATGTTAAATATGGTTCTAATCAAAGTGATATGGTACCGAGTTTAGCCTCACGAGTAAAACATAATTTAGGTATTAAAAACCCCAATTGTGTGGCTTTTGATATTGTTTTTGGTTGCCCAGGTTTTATTGAAGGTTTCATACAATCCGTTGCATTTTTAAAAGCAGGAATGGCAAAAAAATGTTTGATTATTGGTTCGGAAACTTTATCGAGAGTTATAGATAAGCACGATAGAGATTCCATGATTTATTCTGATGGCGCTGGAGCAGTTGTATTAGAATTAAATTCAGACAATAGCAAAGGTGTCTTAAGCAATGTAGCACAATCCTTTACTTTTGAAGAAGCAAATTACATCTATTTTGATGAATCTTTCAATCCGAATATTAATAATAGAACAGGTTTTATTAAAATGTATGGTCGTAAGATATATGAATTTGCATTAAATAATGTACCGTTAGCATTAAAAAGTGCCGTTGAAAAAAGCGGTTTACCTATAGATAAAATTAAAAAAATATTAATCCATCAGGCAAATGAAAAAATGGATGAAGCCATCGTAAAACGATTTTATGAATTATACGATAAAGAAATGCCCGAAGGAATTATGCCAATGAGTATAGGTAAATTAGGTAATAGTTCTGTTGCAACAGTGCCGACTTTATTAGATTTAATATTAAACGGTAAATTAGGCGACCATCAAATAAATGAAGGCGATGCAATTATTTTGGCTTCTGTTGGTGCTGGTATGAATATAAATGCGATAGTTTACCAATATTAACAGAAAAATTAAAAGAAACCAAAAATAGAATTTTATAATACTTTAAAACCTATCAAATTTGATAGTATTTTATTTAATGAACGACAATAAACTATTATCCAAAAAAAAACCAGCATTTCCTATTTCTGAGAAATTAAACAGTTATTTAACGTCACACAGCAGAAATATTAAAATACCTATTTATTACGAAGATTTATTACGTTTTCAAGGTGCTGTAGAAATTTTTGATGAAAATGATAATGATACACTTTGGGTATCGACTTATTTTGCAGAACATGAACGAAATGAAATTGAAGAAAGTCTAAAAAGAATGTACACCATTTTACATGCAGATGGATCCGAAGAAATGTTGCAATTTTTAAAAGTAGATGCCATTGATTTTTGTACCTTTGGTAATACCAAACCGTTTAGGGTAAAAATACGAAACATTTTAAACGACAATTACACCTATTTATACATTAAAAAAGCAGACGCATCACGTATTTATGGTTTGGAGTTGGAAGATATGTTGTCACCAAATCATATTAATTATTTGGTACATAAAGAAACTATAATTGAAGAACATATTTTAGGAATCCCAGGCGATTATTTTATAGAAAATCTTTTAGAAAAATGCTCAAAACAAGACAAAATGCAAATTGTAAAAGAGTTTGTAAAGTTTAACGAACGTTGTTTTGTTAGATTACTTGGCGATATGCGTTCGTATAATTATGTATTTGTTTTAACCAACGATTTTGACAGAATTCAATATAGAATAAGAGCCATCGATTTTGATCAACAATGTTTTGAAGGAAACTCAAAAGTATATAAACCACAATTTTTTAAAGAGAATTTTCCGTTAGTAGATTTAACCTTAAAGTTATTAAAAAATGAATCTGTTGAACAATATAAAATAGAAGAACGTTCTTTAATTGCCAAAAGAGCGACAAGTGAAAAAGAAAGATTAACTAATTTGTTAAATTGCATGAAAGAAGATAACCTTTCTTTTCCTGAAAAAATTACGCAATTAAAATCCGATTTATATAAAATCACAAAAGACATAAATTTTAAAAAAGCGAAAAATATGGGTACAATCCTTAATACTGCATTAGATTTTGTTACAAGAAATTACGATAATGAAAATCCTTATTTGATTCATTAAAATATCTCAATTTAAGTGATGCCAAGAATAAATAAACTATAAAAATTAGTGCAAATTCGTGAAATTCGTAGCAAAAAAAATACAACAATCCATAAAACCCAAATTCAATAAGTACCAAAAGTTACAAACAACAATAAAATAAATCCTATTTTTAGACTTTCAATTTTCAGATAAAAAAATAAATCGAAAAACACTATGAAAATAAAAAGAGTTTTAGTTGCCAATCGTGGTGAAATCGCTATTCGTGTTTTTAGAGCATGTACCGAAATTAATGTTGAAACAATTGCTGTTTACACCTACGAAGACCGCTATTCTGCACACAGATATAAAGCAGACGAATCATATCAAATTGGAAAAGATGACGCACCATTAAAACCATATTTAGATATAAATGAAATCGTAAATTTAGCCGTTGCTAAAAAAATAGATGCCATTCATCCTGGTTATGGGTTTTTATCGGAAAATTCAGAATTTGCTAGAAAATGTGCAGAAAACAACATCATTTTTATTGGGCCGAAACCCGAAGTAATGGATGCTTTAGGCGATAAAATAAAAGCAAAAAAAATTGCTGAAAAATGTAATGTTCCAATTATAAAAAGTAGTAAAAATGAATTATCTTCCTTAAAAATTGCGATTAAAGAAGCCAATATTATTGGTTATCCAATAATGTTAAAAGCCGCACATGGTGGTGGCGGTCGTGGAATGCGAGTTTTAAGAAATCAAGAAGATTTAGAAAATCAATTTCAATCTTCAAAAAATGAATCTTTAAACGCTTTTGGAAATGATACGGTTTTTTTAGAAAAATATATCGAAAACCCTAAACATATCGAAATACAAATTGTGGCCGATAATTACGGTAATATTCGTCATTTACATGAACGTGATTGCTCGGTACAAAGACGTTATCAAAAAGTGGTGGAAGTTGCACCTTCGTATAATTTAGATGATGAAATTAAAGAAAAATTGTACAAATATGCTTTAGATATTGCTAAAGAAGTAACTTATAATAATGTTGGTACTGTCGAATTTTTAGTAGATCAAGACAACAGTATTTATTTTATTGAAGTAAATCCGAGAATACAAGTAGAGCATACAGTAACCGAAATGGTTACAGGAATAGATATTGTAAAAACACAAATTTTTGTCGCTGGCGATTATAAATTAGACAGTAAACAAATTAAAATTTACAGTCAAGAAAGTTTAAAAACCTACGGCTTTGCAATACAATGTAGAATAACAACCGAAGATCCTGAAAATAATTTCACACCAGATTACGGTACCATAACCACTTACAGATCTGCTGCAGGAATGGGAATTAGACTTGATGTTGGTAGTATTTACCAAAGTTCATCGGTTAGCCCGTTTTTTGATTCTATGTTAGTAAAAGTTTCTGCACATGGTAGAACTTTAGATGGTTCGGTTAGAAAAATGACACGTGCTTTAAAAGAATTTCGTATTCGTGGTGTAAAAACAAATATTCATTTTTTACAAAATGTAATTCAAAATGAAACTTTTAAAAACGGAAAAGCAACTGTCAATTTTATTGCTAAAAACCCTTCATTATTTAAAATTAAACAATCACAAGATAGAGCAACAAAAATTTTAAATTATTTAGGCGAAGTGATTGTTAACGGAAATAGTGACGTAAAATTTACGTATCCTAATAAAAATTTTCGTATTCCAAAAGTGCCAAATTTTAATGTTACTAATGATTTTCCGAAAGGAACAAAAGATTTATTAACCGAATTAGGAGCAGATGAATTTAGCAAATGGTTAAAAAAAGAAAAGAAAATACATTATACAGATACCACTTTACGTGATGCACACCAGTCACTTTTAGCAACCAGAATGCGAACTTATGACATGTTAAAAGTAACCGAAAGTTTCGCTAAAAATCACCCAAACACCTTTAGTTTAGAAATGTGGGGTGGCGCAACTTTTGATGTTTGTTTGCGATTTTTAAATGAAAATCCATGGCGAAGATTACGTGAAATCCGTAAAGCAGCACCAAATATTTTGTTGCAAATGTTATTACGTGGTTCAAATGGTGTTGGTTATGCTGCATATCCTGATAACCTCATCGAAAAATTTGTGGTTAAATCATGGGAAAATGGTATGGATATTTTTAGAATTTTCGATTCCTTAAATTGGGTGAAAGCAATGGCACCAAGTATAGAATATGTTCGTAATAAAACTGGCGGAATTGCCGAAGCAGCCATTAGTTATACTGGTGATGTATTAGATAAAAAACGTACAAAATTCGATTTAAAATATTACCATCAATTAGCAAAAGACTTAACAAATGCTGGCGCACATATGATTTCGATTAAAGATATGGCTGGTTTATTAACGCCTTACGCTGCTACAGAATTAATTGCTACTATTAAAGACGCTACAGATTTGCCAATTCATTTGCATACGCATGACACTTCATCTATACAATCGGCTACTTATTTAAAAGCCATTGAAGCAGGCGTTGATGTTATTGACGTAGCACTTGGTGGCATGTCTGGTTTAACTTCGCAACCAAATTTTAATTCGATTGTTGAAATGCTAAAATTTCAAGAAAGACATCATGAGTTCGACATTTCTAATTTAAACGAATATTCCAATTATTGGGAAGATGTTCGTGAATATTATTATCCGTTTGAATCAGGTTTAAAAGCAGGTACTGCCGAAGTATATAAACACGAAATACCTGGCGGACAATATTCAAATCTACGACCACAAGCAGAAGCCTTAGGTTTAGGCGAACGTTTTGAAGAAGTGAAATTAATGTACGCTCAAGTAAACGATTTATTTGGTGATTTAATTAAAGTAACACCAAGTTCTAAAGTAGTTGGCGATATGTCTATTTTTATGGTAACCAATAATTTAACACCAAAAGATGTGTTAGAAAATGGCGAAACTTTATCATTTCCAGCATCGGTTATTAGTTTCTTTAAAGGAGATTTAGGTCAGGCTTATGGCGGTTTTCCAAAAAAATTACAAAAAATTATTCTTAAAAATGAAAAGGCATATACTAATAGACCAAATGCACATTTAAAACCAATTGATTTTGAAAATGAATTCGTAGCATTTAAAAAGAAATTCCAAAAAGGTTTTCAACGTGAATTAGAAATAGAAGATTTTATTTCGTATTCTTTTTATCCAAAAGTCTTTTCTGACGCTATCGAAAAGTTTAAGCAGTATGGAAATATTTCGGTTTTACCAACCAAAAATTTTTTCTATGGAATGAAAATTCACGAAGAAACTCAAGTAGAAATCGCCCCAGGAAAAACAATTGTAATCGAGTTATTATCTGTTGGGAATCCTGATGAAAAAGGAAAAAGAATATTATTTTTTAAACTGAACGGTCAGAATAGATTTGTAACAGTAAAAGATACTTCTTTAAATATAGAAATTATCGAAAACCAAAAAGCAAATCAAGAAAACGATAAAGAAATTGGCGCACCTTTACAAGGTAGTTTGTATAAAATTTTAGTTAAAAAAGGACAAGAAGTAAAGAAAAACGATGCGTTATTTATTATTGAAGCCATGAAAATGGAAACAACTGTAACTGCAAATGAAAATGGAAAAATTAAAAAAGTTTATCTAAAGGAAGGCGTTTTAGTTCATCAAGATGATTTGGTTGTGGAGTTTGAGTAAATTTGTGAATTCTTTTTTACTACAACAAAAATTGACAATTAGGCAATAACTTTAGTTGAAAATAAAGACCTTCAAGGTTTTCAAAACCTTGAAGGTCTTAAATCATTGCTCTAACTTCAAAATTTCTGTAGTTCGTTTTCTAGTTTTTCGACATAGTTCTGCATTATCAATTAAAGATTGTCCATAAGTAGGAATCATTTCTTTTATCTTTTCTTGACATTCTTTGGTTTTTAATAATTCAGGAAAACATTTTTCAATTAAATCTAACATAATAGAAACTGAGGTTGATGCTCCTGGACTTGCACCTAATAATGCGGCAAGTGTTGTGTTTTTATCGGTTACTATTTCGGTGCCAAATTTTAAAACGCCACCTTCTTTTTCATCTTTTTTAATAATCTGAACACGTTGTCCAGCAATTGCCAATTCCCAATCTTCGAATTTAGCATTAGGGTAATATTTTTGTAACATTTCAAAACGATCTTCAGGCGATTGCATCACTTGTTTTATTAAATATTTAGTTAAATGAAAGTTTTTAATTCCTGCAGTAATCATCGGCCAAATATTATCTACTTCTAAAGATAAAGGCAAATCTAAATACGACCCATTTTTAAGAAATTTCGTCGAAAAACCTGCATAAGGACCAAATAATAAAGCACGTTCACCTTGCATCATTCTAGTATCTAAATGTGGTACAGACATTGGTGGCGAACCATATTCGGCTTTACCGTAAACTTTTGCTTCGTGTTGTTTAATAACTTCATTATTTGTACATCGTAACCATTGCCCACTAATCGGGAAACCACCATAACCACGACCTTCAGGAATATCCGATTTTTCTAATAACTTCAACGAACCGCCACCAGCACCAATAAAAACAAAATCTGCTGTAACTTCATATTCTTTTTCGGTTTCTAAATCTTCAATTTTAATTTTCCAAGTATCATTGGTTTGTTTTTTTAAATCTTTTATTTCTTGTCCTAAATGCACCTCAACACCATCTAAAGTTTGTAGATAATTAATCATGCTTCGTGTAATAGCACCAAAATTCACATCGGTACCAATTGGCATTCTTGTAACTGCAATTTTTTCTGATTTTGGTCTATCGTTCATCATTAATGGAATCCATTTAGAGATTTCATCATAATCTTCGGAGTATTTCATGTCTTCGAAAATAGCGTACTTAGTTAATGCTTGATAACGTTTTTTTAGAAAATCTACATTTTCATTTCCCCAAACAAAACTCATATGGTCAATATCGTTTATAAAAGGAAATTTACTGTAAAAAGCATCTTCTTGTTTTAGATATGCCCAAAACTGTTTTGACGTTTCAAAAGACTGGCTAATTTTTAAGGCTTTACTAATATCAACATCTCCGTTTTCTTTTAAAGGTGTATAATTTAATTCACAAAATGCCGAATGACCAGTACCTGCATTATTCCAAGCATCAGAACTTTCGGTACCTATTTTATCTAAACGCTCATAAATATCAATAAGCACATTTGGCATAATTTTTTTTAATAGAATACCTAAAGTTGCACTCATTATTCCTGCGCCAATTAAGGTTATTTTTCTTGGTTGTTGCATGTGTTTTTTATTGAATTAAAAAAAACAAATTACAAAATTATCTTTAATATAATTCATTGTTTTACGATAAAGATATTAGATCGTTTCGCTTTTAAATATTAGTCAAAAGACTAAATTGTAATTTCTTCGACTTATTTAACCCAAACTCTAGTTTATACTTTAATGAATATTTCGTAAATTCGCAAAAAATTAAATATATGAAACTTATTAAATATAGCATTTTTGTTTTAGGATTATTATTTTTATCTGCATGTGTAGATTCCGAAATATCAGTACCTTTTGTTGAAAACGAACAAGAAACAGAAGAACCTACAAATATAGATTTATCCGATAATTTTGGTTTGGATATCACGCGTTCTTTTATTGGTAATATTATTGATGTTAATAATAACCCTATAGAAAATGTAGAAATAAAAATTGGTTCAAAAACAGCAACAACCGACAATAATGGTGTATTTATTATTAATGACGCTAGTGTTTTTGAAAAATTTGCTTACGTTATTGCTAATAAATCAGGTTATATTCATGGTTCCAGAACATTAGTACCTACAAACGGCGTTAACAAAGTAACCATAATGTTGCTAGAAAAAAATATAATCGACACTACACAAAGTGGCATCATAACTACTATTAGTTTGTCTAATGGTGCAACCGTTAAATTAAATGGCGATTATAAAGACGAAAACGGAAATGTATATACAGGTTCTGTAGATGTAATTTTACATCATTTAGATCCAGCAGATGAAAATATGTTTAATCAAATGCCAGGTATGTTATATGCAGCAACAACCGATAACGAAGAAGTAATGCTCGAATCTTTTGGTATGCTTGCCATAGAATTACGTGGTAGCAATGGCGAAGATTTGAATATTGCAAACGATTCTACGGCAGAAATTACCATTCCGTTAGATAGTGCTTTATTGACAGATGCACCAAGTACAATTCCGCTTTGGTATTTTGATGAAGTAAGAGGTTATTGGATTGAAGATGGCGAAGCAACTTTACAAGGCAATAAATATGTTGGTACAGTTACACATTTTTCTTTTTGGAATGTTGATATTTGGGTACTAACAGTTTCTTTATGCATTAATGTTACCGATGAAAATGGAAATCCTATTGCTAATCAATTAATAACATTACACAATCCTGATTTAACATATCCGACATCTAGTGGCATTACTAATGAAGACGGTCAAGTCTGTGGTTTAATACCATTAGACATGTCACTTCTTTTAAATGCTCTTAGTTATGATATTTGTGGAAACAATCCTATTTTAACAACTAATATTGGTCCATTTTCAGTAGATACTGAAATTGATATTGTCATAACAACATCTTCGGATATAATTTCAGAAGCAGTAATAGGTGATTTTACAAATTGTGACGGAAATGCAATAACTAACGGTTATGTTGTTTTAAATTACGGAAATCAAACGTTTTATGATAATGTTGCTAATGGAGATTTTGAAATAAATTTATTAAGATGTACAGATGAAAATACTTTTTCTTTAGAAGCAGTAGACCTAATTAATATTCAATCTTCAGGCGAAATTAATTATACGTTTAATACGCCATTAACAAATTTAGGAACTATAAGTTCTTGTAATGATGTTACAGAATTTATTCAATATAATATTGATGATGGTATTGAAGAGTTTTTAACTATTGCAAATATTACTGCTTCTTTTACAGAAAGTGACCCTACCAACCCTGGATCTTTACCACTAATCACTGTCTACACTAATAGTGGCGATTGTTTTTATTTAGAAGGAAGATTATATGACGCTCCATATGTTGGTGTTTACGATGCTCCCGCAGATTCTAATGGTGATGGCAGTATTTGGAATGAAGTTGGTTTTTTCATTGGTGAATGTATAGGTATGTCAACAACTAATGATAACGTTATTTTCAACCTAACAAATTTAGGCGAAGTAGACGAATACATAGACATAAATTTCGCTGGAGATTACGAAGATAATAACGGCAATCCACATACGATTACAGGTGTAATTCACGTAATAAGAGATAATTAGAAATGAATTTATTCAGCAAACTATTCGCAAAGCAAGAAGATGCATATTCCGATTTTAATTGGAAACCATTATTAGAAGTATCACAATTAGATGAAATTTTAGAAGCATCAAAAAATAAAACACAAGTTATATTTAAACACAGCACACGTTGTGGTGTTAGTAGAAGTGTTTTAAAACAATTCGAAAAACAATTTAATATCGACACTATAGATTTCTGTTTTTTAGATTTAATTGCTTTTAGAGAAATTTCAAATACAATTGCTCAAAAATTTGGTGTGCAACATCAATCACCTCAACTTATTGCAATAAAAAATGGTAAAGTAGTAGCAAATGCATCACATCATTCTATTTTAGATATGGATTTAAAACAATATATAAACTAAATCTGCGGAATCTGCAACCCGAGCAAAGCGAACAGATGAACTCTTTAACTAAATATAAAAGCGTGAATAAAATTTGCGTGTAAAAACAAAACCACAAACTCTGTGAATTCCGTGAGTTCTGCGTGAACAAAATATCAAAAACATGAACTACATTCAACAAGCATACAAAGGTCTAAACGATTGGTGGCGTTATTTATTAACTATAATTATTGTTTTTTTTGGGTGGCAAATACTTGGCGCTATTCCGTTATTTTTAACAGCATCATTTTATGTAAAAACCCATTTAGAATATATGCAAGCTATGGAATCTATGTTTATGGAAATAGGTATTGATTCTAATTTGTTTTTATTCCTAATGCTTTTTATGTTTGTTGTTGGTTTGGTTTTTCTGTTTATTGGTATTAAATCTATTCATAAAAGAAGTATAACAACCTTAATAACAAGCAGAAAAAAAACGGATTGGAAACGTGTTTTCTTCGCCTTCTTTTTATGGTTTTTTGTCGGTATTACAACGTTAACAATTGGTTACTTTTCTGGCGGATCCGAAACCATGACGTTTAATTTTAAACCAATGCCGTTTTTATTATTGGTTTTAGTTTCCTTTTTATTTATGCCTTTACAAACCAGTTTTGAAGAGTTATTATTTAGAGGTTACTTTATGCAAGCTTTAGGTATTTCTACAATTAATAAAAAATTTCCTTTTATATTTCTCTATTCATTGATAAGTATCTTTGGTTTGATTTATTTTTATCAATCATTAAGTGGTCTTATTATTACAGGAATATTAATTTTACTAATTACTTTTTTATCATTATTATTAAATTCACAATTAGTGAACAACTTAATAAAGAGCAAGTTATATTTGAAATTACATTCATTATTGAACTCTTTTATAGTTCCTCTTTTACTAACTTCCGTAGCATTTGGTTTATTACACGGCATGAATCCCGAAGTAGAAAAACTAGGTTATATTGTAATGGTATTTTATATTGGTACAGGTTTGCTTTTAGGTATTTTAACTTTAATGGATCAAGGCACAGAATTAGCCTTAGGTTTTCACGCTGCAAACAATATTGTTGCTGCAGTTTTTGTATCGCAAACTTGGACCGTTTTTCAAACCGAAGCTTTATTTATAGATAGTGCAGAACCTTCGGTTGGTATGGAAACCTTTTTACCTGTATTTGTGATTTACCCAATAATATTATTCATCTTTTCTAAAAAGTACCATTGGACAGACTGGAAAGGAAAACTCTTCGGCAAAATAGAAAAACCAAAAATTAAAAATAATTTTTTTGAAGAAGATAGTTTTTTAGAGGTGTAATATTTAACTGCAAGGAGCACAAGGTTAACGCAATGGTCACAAAGAAATTCTCTTAACATCTTTTTTGCAATCATGCAAATATTTTTTTTGGAATCTAAATTCTAAGTTCAAAATTGAGTTCTTTTTAGATTTCTGTTTCCCACAGATTTTCGCAGAATTGTATGCGTTTTATTTTTGCG
>CAYQTF010000018.1:0-6255 GCA_964420345.1 uncultured Flavobacteriaceae bacterium | reverse complement strand
AATGCCCTATCATTTTGTGACTTTTGTCACAACTACAAAAGTAATTATGTAAATAGGGTACTATGTCGATTTAAGTAGGAAATTAAAATGGTTAAGTTCAACTTCGAGTTCAAATTAGATTCCTTTTTCTTTTTCCCACAGATTTCGCAGATTTTCGCAGAATTGTATGCGTTTTATTTTTGCTAAAATTTATAAAACTTTCAACTTCAACCTCAGTTTTATTCTCAAGTTCGATTTTATTTTCAAGTTCAACTTCGAGTTCTATTTCGATTTCAATTTCAACTTCGATTTCATTTAAAAACCCTATATTTGCACGCAATTAATACTTAACTAATTGCAACATGTTACATTCCGATAAATTTTTTGGTGAAGGACTAACTTATGACGATGTTTTACTCGTACCTGCCTATTCTGAAATTTTACCATATCAGGTTTCTATTCAATCTAAACTCACAAAAAACATTTCTATAAATACGCCAATAATTGCGGCTGCAATGGACACTGTTTCTGAAGCAGCAATGGCAATAGCAATGGCACGTGAAGGCGGAATTGCCGTTCTACATAAAAGTATGTCTATAGAATCTCAAGCAAATGAAGTAAGAAAAGTAAAACGTTCGGAAGCAGGAATGATTATAGACCCGATTACGGTTAAAAAAGAAGCAACCGTTTTAGATGCTAAAGAATTAATGCGTAAATATAAAATTGGCGGCATACCTGTAATAAATGATGTAAATGAATTAATAGGAATAATTACCAATAGAGATTTACGTTTTGAAAATCAGTTAGATAAAAAGATTGATGACGTAATGACAAAAGAGAATTTAGTAACCACTAAAAAAGGAACTTCTTTAAGTCAAGCTGAAAAAATATTACAAAAGTATAAAATTGAAAAACTACCAGTTGTTGATGAAAATAATAAATTAGTCGGTTTAATTACTTACAGAGATATTATTAAAGTAAGCGAAAACCCTAATGCAAATAAAGATAGTTTTGGTCGTTTACGAGTTGCTGCTGCCATTGGCGTTTCTGGCGATTCGTTAGAAAGAGCAGAGCAATTAATAAATGCAGGAGTTGATGCGTTAGTTGTAGATACGGCGCATGGACATTCTAAAGGTGTGGTTTCCATTTTAAAATCCATTAAAGAAAAACACCCTAAAACCGATATCATTGTTGGAAATATTGCTACTGCAGAAGCCGCCAAATTTTTGGTTAACGCTGGCGCGGATGCTGTTAAAGTTGGTATTGGTCCAGGTTCTATTTGTACCACTAGAATTGTAGCAGGTGTTGGTTTTCCACAACTTTCTGCAATAATTGAAGTCTCAAATGCTTTAAAAGGAACAGGAATACCAATAATTGCAGATGGTGGCATTAGATATTCTGGCGATATATCTAAAGCCATTGCCGCAGGTGCAGATTGCGTAATGCTGGGTTCATTATTAGCAGGCACAAAAGAATCGCCAGGCGAAACTATTATTTTTGAAGGTAGAAAATTTAAATCATATCGAGGAATGGGTTCTATAGAAGCCATGAAAAAAGGTTCTAAAGATCGTTATTTTCAAGAAGATAATGATGTTGAAAAATTAGTGCCAGAAGGTATTGTTGGTCGTGTTGCTTATAAAGGCGAATTAAAAGAAACCTTGCATCAATTTATTGGTGGTTTACGTGCCGGAATGGGTTATTGTGGTGCAAAAAATATTGGGGAACAAAAACAAGCAAAATTCGTTAAAATTACTGCAAGTGGTATGAACGAAAGTCATCCGCATTCAATTACTATTACTAAAGAAGCGCCTAATTATTCACGAAGGTGAAAATTAAGACATAAGACCGCTTCGCTGAAAGAAACAAGACATATGACAGTTTTGAGTGTAATAGATAATTAGTGAAAATTAGTGAAATTCGTGGCAAAAAAAAGGAGTCCATAAAAGTTCAGTATAAAATTAAATCCGTGAAAATCTGTGAAATCTGTGTCTAAAAAAGAATCTGAATCAAAATTCGACTTCATAATAGTTGGCGCAGGAATAGTTGGTTTAGCAACCGCTTATAAACTCCAATTAAAATTCCCTAAAAAAACAATTGCAGTTTTAGAAAAAGAAGATGCCATTGGCAAACACCAAACTGGTAGAAATTCAGGTGTTTTACATTCTGGTATTTACTATACACCTAATTCTTACAAAGCAAAAAATTGCAAAAACGGAAGAGATCAAATTGTAATATTTGCAAAAGAAAATAATATTAAAATAGATATTTGTGGTAAAGTAATTGTTGCAACAACCAAAGAAGAATTACCATTATTAGAAATTATTTATCAAAAAGGAATACAAAATAAAACCGAAGGTATTTGTTATTTAGACAACAAACAAACCAAAGAAAAAGAACCTTTTATTGAAGCAATCAAATCCATTTGGGTGCCGACAGCAGGTATTATTGATTATGTTGCCGTTGCTAAAAAATTTGCGGAATTAATTACTAAAATCAACCCTAAAAGTAGTGTAATTCTATCTTGTAAAGTGGTTAAAATTACTGAGGATTCCGAGACATCGAAAACAATAATAACTAACAAAGATACTTTTACAACCGAAAAACTAATCTTTTGTACAGGCTTACATTCCGATAGAAATGCTAAAAAAAACAAAGTGAAAATCAATATGCAAATCGTTGGTTTTAGAGGTGATTATTACAAACTAACCAAAGAAGCAACTCATAAAATAAAGAGTTTGGTTTATCCTGTACCAGATCCAGATTTTCCGTTTTTAGGTGTTCATTTTACTAAAATGATTAAAGGCGGAATAGAATGTGGCCCAAACGCAGTTTTTTCTTTTAAACGTGAAGGTTATACAACCACAAGTTTTAGTTTAAAAGACACATTCGAAGCACTTACTTATAAAGGCACTTGGAAATTATTCGCAAAACATTGGCGAAAAGGAATGGTCGAATATAAACGAGCATTCTCCAGAAAATTGTTTTTAAAAGCATTACAAAAAATGATGCCAACCTTAACAATAAATGATATTGAAGTTGCTAGATCTGGTGTAAGAGCACAAGCGGTAAACCATTCTGGTGGCATGGTAGATGATTTTTTAATAGAAGAAAGTAATGGCACCATTCATGTTTTAAATGCGCCTTCGCCAGCAGCAACATCTTGTATGGCAATCGCAGATGAAATAGTTGCAAAAGCGCTTTCTTTTAAAACGGATATAAATACAAAAATACAACACGATGAATGTTGTTATTATAAAGAAGATTAGAGCAAAGTTATACTTTGGTTATAATCTTGCAAAATCGCAAAAAAAAAGATTTAAGTCTTAACAACAATCTTTACGTCATAGCGACTTTACAAGAATACATTTTTTTATAATTCCTGTTTTTAATGTAAATTGCAAACTTTTAACAACTATGAAAACTAATAAACTCTTTATTACCAGCATTTTTTGTGTTGTGTTTTTAAACATAATGGCTCAAAAAAGGATTGAACCAAACGCAGAAGATATTACACAAGCAACGAAACTAAAAGAAAAGTTTGATAAAGATGATGCCATTGCCATTATAAGAAGCAATGAATTTGTTAGTTTTGATTTTAATAAAAAATCTGACAAAGTGGTTGTAAATCATAAAATTGTAGAAGATTTAATTAATTTAGATGATCGTGCAGATATTCAAAAATATTACTTTTATGATGGACAATCAAGAATTACTGCTTTCGATATTTTTTATAAAAACAAGAAGAAAACAGGTTTTTATGTACAAGATGAAGCACATACTAGTCAAGGTCTTTTTCATAATGATTCTAGAGTAAAATATGTAAATATTGATTTTCCGTTAAAAGGTTATAAATACACTTCTGTTTTTGAAGAAGAAGTAGATGATATTAAATATTTTACTAAAATATACTTTCAAGATGAATACCCAATTGCATATAAAAAAATTGAAATTGAAATCCCAAATTGGTTAGAAATAGAATTAAAAGAAATTAACTTTGAAGGTTATGACATTAAAAAAGAAGTTATTACTAATCAAAAATCTAATTCTAAAACCCATGTTTTTACCATAACCGATATTTCTGCTAAATATAATGAAACTTCTGCGCCTGGACCAACGTATATTTATCCGCATATATTAATATTATCAAAATCGTTTACCAAAAATGGTCAAAAAATCATGCTTTTTAATGAAACAAAAGATTTATATAATTGGTATAAATCCTTAACAAATGAGTTAAAAAATGAAAATGAAGCAATAAAAGGTAAGGTAGAACAATTAACAAAAGGTGTACAAAACGATGAAGATAAAGTCAAAAATATTTATTATTGGGTGCAAGATAATATAAGATATATTGCTTTTGAAGATGGCATTGCTGGTTTTAAACCAGATGAAGCAACCAATGTTTTCACAAAAAAATATGGCGATTGTAAAGGTATGGCAAATCTTACAAAACAAATGTTATTAGAAGCAGGTTTTGACGCAAGGTTAGTTTGGATTGGCACAAAACGTATTGCTTACGATTATTCTACGCCAAGTTTATCGGTTGATAATCATATGATTTGTGCATTGGTAAAAGATGGCGAAACTACTTTTTTAGATGCCACCGAAAAATATAATCCGTTTGGAGAATATGCACACAGAATTCAAGGTAAACAAGCGTTAATAGAAAATGGCGATGATTTTATTTTAAAAACAGTACCAGACAAAAATGTTTCCTTTAATAACGAAAAAATTCAATATAATTTCACATTAGAAAATGAAGATTTAGTTGGTAATTCTAAAAAAGAATATCATGGTGAACGAAGAACAGATTTTTTATACAATATTAGTACTACTAAAAATGACAAAAAAGAAGAGTTGTTAAAAAAGTATTTAAATCATGAAAATATAAATTTAAAAATTTCTAATATAAACACATCTGATATAAGCAATAGAGATGCGAGCTTAAAAATATCGTATGATATAATCGTTAAAAATGCAGTTTCTTCATTTGATAATGAAGTCTATATAAATTTAGATTTCGATAAAGAGTTAGCTTCATATAATTTTAAAGAACGAAAATTAGATTTTTTGTTTAGTTCTAAAAAAATGTTAGAATCTACCACAAATTTAACCATACCAAATGGTTTTAAAATTTCTAAATTACCTGAAGATATTTTAATAAAATCTGAAAATTATAATTTATCCGTTCGTTTTTCGCAACAAGCAAACGTTATTAGTTATAAAAAGAGATTTAGTATTAAAAATGCGATAATTAAAACTTCCGATTTTGAACAATGGAATGATTTTAATACAAAATTAAATAAAATTTATAACGAACAAATTATACTTATTAAACAATAACACATGAAATTTAAACTACTAATTGTACTATTTTTTACAGCAATAAGTTTTTCTAATGCACAAAGCAAACAAGAACTAGAAGCAAAAGATTTTTTTGGGGAGCAAATGATGCATATAAAAATGCCAATGAAATACCAGATAAATGGAAAGGAGAATCTGCTGTAATTATTTATAAAAATATCAATTATGATTATCACAAATTTGCTAAAAAAGTAAAATATAAAAGTTCTATCAGAAAGCGAATTAAATTATTAGATAAAAATGCTGTTAAAGAATTTTCGGAATTTTCATTTACTAAAAGATTTAGATCTTCAAGAGGGCAATTTTCATGGCGCACAAGAGGAAAAGTTTTTTTTGCAATCAAAATAATTAAACCCGACGGAACGGAAATAGAAGTTAATGTTGACAAAGAAGCAGTAAAGTCTGAAAAAGATTACAAAGTTGCTATTTCTAATTTAGAAGTTGACGACATTATTGATTACTACTATTATTTATACGAACCATTTACTTCTAAATACGAATATACTTTTGCTGCTGTAGAACAAACTTTAAGTGAAGAATACCCAATAATGGATTTTAAATTATACTTAGAATCTGAAAATGATTTTTTTATCAATTTTAAATCGTTAAATGGCGCAGCTGAATTAAAAGAAATTCCGACAGATAAAAGAAATTTTAGAAGGTATGAATTAAACGCATCAGATATTGAGAAAAAAGATTTTCCGATGTGGTTTTATCCTTTAGTGGAAGTTCCATCGGTTAAATTTCAAGTATATTTTGCTAGATCTGGTAAATTTGAAGATAGAACTGTCGCCTTTTTATCTAAACAAGAAAAAGATATTAAAACTAGTGTTAATAAAGAAGAAATTTTAGAATTGTATCACTAGCATTGCGTTTAAAAAAACAAAAACACTGTTAAGTCCTATTTTTATT